>NZ_RQFT01000004.1 GCF_004769525.1 Leptospira bouyouniensis
GGTATGACTTCAAGACATGGTTAACGTTCATGCGTCAGGAGAAGGGTAATACTTTTTGGTAACCTTTCTTGGTTTATGAACTTTGTATGAATTGGAATCAGGATTAATCAAGAATAAATTTTGATCGATAGAACCTAACTTATTATTTCCGAACCAAATAGAAACGGAATCGATATCTTTTTTAATCCCGACATTATAACCGTTAAAAGGATTTCCGATCATAATGAGATGTCCGTTGTAATTGATGTAACCGCGATCGTTAACGTGTCTTTGTTTGAATCCAAAAGGATATGCGATTAGAAGGTCAGCGTTAGGATCAAAAAGTTTTTTAGATTTAACATAGATTTGTTCGGGAGTTTTCATGTTGAGGGCTTCATGAGGTCTTTCTCTATTGAATTCAATTCTCCATTTGTCGAAGAGTTTTTGGAAGAGAGTGATGTTACCGACGATTTCGTGTTGTAGCTCTCGAGCCATGTCTCTATGCATTCTTTCATGAGCGCCATTTTGGTAAGGTTTACCAGGTTGTATACGATCGAGTTTGATACCTAGAGAGAGCCACCAAACAGAGAGTTTAGTAAGCCCCCAAAGAGACTGCATAGAGGCGAAGGGAGGCCCGTTATCAGAGCGAATGATTTCTGGTAATCCATAGATCTTAAATAACCTAATAAATTCGGCTTTAACGGAAGGAATATCACCTTTAGAAAGGGTCTTAATGGAAAGAATGTATTTAGAGAAATCATCTCTAACAGTGAGAGGATTTATTTTTTCCCTGTCCGGAGTATACCACCATCCTTTGAAGTCAACGGTCCAAATATGATTCGGATGGGTCGCTTTCTCCGGCATAGAGATTCGCTGTCCTGAATTAATTGGTCTTCTTTTTCTCTTAGTCTCTTGTAATCCTGCTTTTTTAAGGATTCGTTCAATTGTAGATCTGTTAGGAGGTCTTCTATCAGGGAATTTAGATTTATAGAGTTCGAGTATTTTCTTAGCCCCCCAGAACTTCTTGTTATTTTTGATCTTAATGATTTCTAAGATGGTTTCTTCCGCAATCTTAGCGGGAGAGTTCTTAGGAGTTCTCTTCTTATCCAGAAGACCAACTCTCCCTTCCTTCAAGAACCTTTCTTTCCACTTGTATCCACACTTAGTAGAGATGCCATACTGAGCACAAAGCTGAGTAAAATTGACGTCATTCTGGAAGCTATCCAGAACAAATTGAAATCTTAAATCCACG
>NZ_RQFT01000005.1 GCF_004769525.1 Leptospira bouyouniensis
TACTGAGCACAAAGCTGAGTAAAATTGACGTCATTCTGGAAGCTATCCAGAACAAATTGAAATCTTAAATCCACGGTATTATTCTCCTTCCAAGGCATCCCCAAAGCCCTCCTGTAAAGGTGATCTAAAGGGAATAGAAACCTGAAAGTGTTACCTATGTCTTGCTACAAAAGTGTTACCCATGTCCTGAGGCATACATTTTGCCTATAGCGTATAACGAACTAGGGGAGACGACGTTCCTCGTAGCTGAGCCTCGCAGAGGCGTTAGCGTCGGCGCGTCTTCTTGCGGAGCGAGAAGCGTGACGGAGAGGAATGTGGCGAAGCCCAAGCGAGGCCTCGTGCCGAAGCGAAGCGTTTCCCCGCTGTTATACGCTGTGGCAAATTTATAGATATCTTGTTCCTGGTAAAAATCTTTTTATAGGGTATTCTATTTTTATACTAGGTAAAGAATTAAATATTCCTGCGGTGTAGTCTTCGAAATATGAATAATTTTCAATATTTACTACTCTTTCGGATAATAGTGACAGAAGTTTTGCGGTAAATAAAAGAAGACTATCTTCTCCACAATTTATTTGTTTTAGATATGGAGTATCTATTATTCTTTCTTCCCCATTTATTATTACATTTTTTTCTTCTATGTATTTAAATATAACTACTCCAGCTTCAAGTAAAATAATAAGATCTGGCCAATCGTCATCTAGGACTTCAATTTCTTCCTTCGTTAACTTATCAATGGAATATTTTTTTCCTCCGTTAAAAAAGAAGCCGATACTTGCTGATCTATCTGGAATTATTAACATACCCGATTGTACAATACCTGACTGCAATTCGTAGATACTTTGTTCGATTCGTTGTAGTTCTTCTTTTATGGTTGGATGGTAGTGTTTGGCAATATTCGTTTCTCTAAGTTTATCTGTTTTTAATTTTAGATCGCTTAACTCATCTTGGTTAAAATTTGTTTTAACTTCAACACAAGCTCGAACAGATTCCGTAAAATAAATGCTATTCCCTTGCATTTTAATAGAGGGATAATTATGAGAATCCCAGATTACAACATCCGATTGTGAGGATTCGGATATCATTCCGTGTACAATGCCTGATCCTATATCAAATCTTTTTGGTAAAATTTCTCTTAAATACCGATCGATTATTAGTTCACGGTGGTTTCCATTGATATTAGAATTGCCTGTAATTGCTTGCTTTGATAGAGCCATTAGCTCACCATGCTTTGCTTTAAAAAATTCTTTTAATTTGTTTTGAATTGGTAGAGTCATTTTTTTGCCATTGCGTATAACGAACTAGGGGAGACGACGTTACTCGTAGCTGAGCCTACGTAGTAGGCGTTAGCGTCGGCGCGCCTTCTTGCGGAGCGAGAAGCGTGACGGAGAGGAATGTGGCGTAGCCCAAGCGAGGCCTCGTGCCGAAGCGAAGCGTTTCCCCGCTGTTATACGACGTGTCTAAAGTATATTGAGTAAGTTTTTGATTTCAATGTATTTTTCATTCTTTGATTCCCAGGGATCTGCGTCGAAAAGTAAGTTTGAAAGCCCAATTAAATTTCCTGAAGCTGTTTTTACTATTTGAGCAGATGGAATAATGTTTAGAAAAATAAATATATTTTTAAATGGTATAGTTTGATGTATTTCAATTAATTGGCATGCTATTTTTCTCAATTCAATAGCTCCGTCGTTTACAGTTTTAATGAGATCCTTTTTCTTTGAATTACCATCTACTAATCCGTAAAGATTGCTTGTGTATACAAGATTATAACTTATTTTTCCCTTAATTATCTGAAATTCTTTTAGCGCGGCGAAAACAAAATTATTTAAGATTTGAGATATAACTAGGATAAAAGTAGCGGAGATAATAGTTATACTTGATGATTGGATTAAATATGATGTATTTTCCATGTTTAAGTAATATCAACCTTGCTATAGATAGTTTTTGCCGAAGTTATCAGTTCTTTTGTTATGGATAGATTCCAAGCTCTCATTGTTTTATGCCACCGTTTAAATTTCAAAAATTGATTCCAATTAATTTCTAAAATTCTTTGTAATTCAAATTCATTATTAAATATTACAATCAAAACAAATTCAAATTTTTGCAATTCTGGATTATTGGAATCTGGGTCATTTAATCCATAGAATACACCTGTTAAATTTCCAGAAGTAGCTTTGATACTATATCGTTCGCCTTTTTTACTAATAGCGTCTATATTTTGGGTACCTGGTGGGGCAGCTTGAAGATTTGGCAATCCAGGTGTTTTATTGTATGTTTCTATTGAGATAAATTCAGCTAAATCACCTAAGATATTTTTCGTACGTATGATTTTTCGATTTTTTAACTCTTTTATTATTTCTGAGTAGAGATTAACTATATCTTCGTTTTTTAAATCTTTTAGTATCATTTTGATTTTAGACATGTCGTATAACGAACTAGACTTACCGAAGTTCCCTGACCCTGAGTCCCGAAGGGACGTTAGGGACTGGCACGTAGCTTGCGTATGCGAGCGAGTGACAGAAAGGGAATTTGCCGGAGGCCGAGCGAGGGCTTGTCCCGAAGCGTAGCGGTAAGACGCTGTTATGCGACGTCTGAATTTTCTTATCAATACTCACGTATTAAATACATTTGGTTTTGCTAAAGATTCCATTTCATGGAATAATTTTAAATTCTATTTAAAATTTTATCTAGTTAGTTAGTATAATAATTAACTGAAAGATATACTTATTTATATGATTATTTTCAAGATAACTTATTTTAATGATATATCGACTAAATAGATATTTTTAAATTAAAAGGTTTTGTAATCTTTCAAATTCTCTTTCATATGTTTTTCAATTTGTGAGATTAGATACTGAACATCAATTTTTTCATTATTTTCAATTATTTTTGAAATTATAGTAATTACACCAATATAGTATAATGTTTTCTCTATAGAAATAACTAAATCTTTTCCATATTCATCTTCTATGGTAATCCATTTCATTTTGTGTTTTTCAACAAAATAATCTCCAAGTAAAACTCCAAATCCATATAAAATATATTCATTAGTATTTTTATTTGTCAGATTGATAGCATCCTGTAACAATTCTATAGATATTGGTTTCGAAATTTCCTTTTTAGTTTTCTCTTTTATGAATTTGATTGCTTCATGTCTTAAGTAATTTAATTGCTCTTTTTCTTCGTTAGAAGGATTGAAAATTGCGATATTTTTATCTTTATAAATAGGCTGAGGCATTAAGTCCATTGTTAGTGAAATTTATAAGATGCTTAAAATTGTGAAAATTCTTTTTTTCATACTTTGATTCTAAATAGATTTTTTCAGATGTCGCATAACGAACTAGGCTTATCGACGTTGGTCGTAGGTGAGCCTGCTTTGCAGGCGTTACCGTCGGCGCGTTTTCTTGCTAAGGCAAGAAACGTGACGGAGACCAATGTGGCAAAGCCCGAGCGAGGGTAAACGAAGTGAATCCCGAAGCGTAGCGATAAGCCGCAGTTATGCGAAGTAAAAAGGCATTTTCTTATGGTATTTTTTATTATAAAACTAAACACCTCATTTATTCGGTGCGAGTTCACCATACCAGTAAGAAGCAGTCACTCCACCATCCATAAGAAAGTCACTGCCAGTGATAAATGTTCCTTCAGGTCCCATCAATAAGGCACCAACTGCGCCGACCTCATCAGGGGTACCAGCACGTCCAGCCGCGGATAGCTCGATCATATGACGATATCCATCACCGCGTGGACCTTTAAGTTCATCTCGAGCAAGTGGAGTGTAAATTATTCCAGGACTAATCGTATTGACTCTTGCGCCGCGTTTACTCCAACGCACTGCTTCGGCCATTACTCTCAACGAGTTTCCGCGTTTTGAGATTTGGTAAGCATAGAGTGGATCAGTTATCAAATCCAATTGGAGCATGGGAAGATCCAGTAATTCATCGGCGGGTGTAATAGCCAGTGCTTGGTTTAGTTCAGGCGAAAGTGCCGGCAGGCGATGCCCTGATTGTGAAGAGATAACCACGCAAGATCCGCCTAGTGCGATGACATTTCCGAATTCTTCCAACACTAAGGCTGTACCATACAAATCAACTTTTAAAATCGTCTCAGGCGTTGCCTGAGACGGTGAAACTCCAGCCGCGTGTATAACGCCTGTAATATTTCCAATTTCAGAAGATTTCTGGACGAGAGCGCGAATTGAATTGCGGGAGGATACGTCGACTATTGATGTGCTTACATCAAACCCTGCATTCCGCATTACTTCAGCTGCCGCATCAGCATTTTCTATTTTCAAATCAGCCAACAATACATGTTTACCATAGCTAACCCGTCGGGCGACAGCCTGGCCAATCGATCCTGCACCAATAACTACAATTACATTTTTCATATTTTTCTCCACCATTAGACCTGTTCATACAAGTATCGGTTATTATGAGATATGCAAAACTTTTCCATATGGATTATTTGGCTTTTTATTTCGCATAACGAAATAGCCTTAACGACGTAGGCTGGCCCTGAGTCCCGGAACGGGACGTTAGGGACTGGAACGACACTTGCGTAAGCAAGGGGAGTGCCAGAAGCCTATGTGTCGCAGACCGAGCGAGGGCCTGTCCCGAAGCGAAGCGTTAAGGCGCTGTTATACGCAGTGACTTGGTTATTAAGGAATATTTTGATATTGAGTAATATTTATTAAGTCTGATTTATTTTCATATAAAAAAGCTACGCTAAATTTTGCACGTGTAATGGCGACATAAAGCTTAGATTTTGTCGAAGTAGCAAGTTTCTCTATTTTACCTAGTTTTAGAAAATCATTTATGGGACCATTAGGTAATATCAAGACTCTTTCAAAAGTAAGTCCTTTGACACTTCCAAAGTTTAGAGCGTTTCCATGTAAAAATTTAGTTGATTTTGAATATCGGAGTACGACTGGATTATATTTTTTTAAATATACTTCGAGATCGGCAAGTTTTAGAAAAAATATTCCTGTGTGCTCTACTATTTCTTCTAATTTTGATTTAGTCTTTGGATAATTTGGATATAAATTATCTGCAAATTGACAAATAGTCTCATGGCATCTATAGCTAAAGTTACGATCAATTATTTGGCATTTTCCAGTAGTCTCCCAGTCCTTAAAAAGGTCGACAATGCTCTCGCCTCTGAATTTTTTATATTTGGCAGAATTGTTTGTGCTGAAAACACCTTGTCTAGGATCGCCGACGAAATGAATTTCAATGTTTGATTCTAATAATAATTCAATAAAATCTAGATCATAGCCCGCCAGGTCTTGGATTTCATCTATACATAAAAAATCATATTGTTGCTCGAGTCGTTGAATAACTAATCCATTCGATTTTTTGTTTATTTCAATGATAAATTCACTAATTTTATCGCTATAGATATATTTTCCGTCAAAGAAGAAATATTTTTCTACGTTTGATTTGTTTGCATATAGAGCAGATTTACCTTCTACAAAAAATAGAGACTCTATTCTGTTTTTTTCATATAAGAAATTTTGATAAGGTCTGGCACATTCTCTTATTAAAAATGAATACCAACTCATTATTTCAATGTTTTTGGGAATGCATTGATTCTTTTTGATAAATTTCTTTTGAATTTCATTTAAATTTTCTGTAGTATAAGTGGTAATTAATCCCTTTCTCTCTTTTTCATTTATTGCGTTATTAACTAAGTAAGTTGTCTTACCAGAGCCAGCGGAAGAGATATGAATATACTTATTGGAAGGCATCTAATATATATTTAGGATAATTAATCTTCCTATCGGATTTAAAAATTCTTAGTGCGACATCAGTTTTATTACCTACCATATATTTTATTAGATCATCTTTTGAACTGAATTCTTTGTCTAAAATTTTATTTAGGATGTCTAGTTCGTTGACTTTAACTAGCTGTGGCTCGAGAGTTGGACTGGAAATATCTGAATCAAATAGAATCCTTATAAACTGGAAATTTTCAAAAGCTTTATACTTTTTCTTAATAGCATCAATGTTTTGATCATTGTCCGTTAATACTACAGTTTCGATTTTTAATCTTTGAGAGATTTCTAAAAATCTTTTAAATGCTAAGGAGTTAACAGAAATTACATCGATCCCATCGTCAATTGGAAGTTTGTTATTTAAATCAAAATATGCTCGTTGAACAATTAATTCATCAGAGGGACCTTCAACTAAAATTGCTTTTCTACCTAAGATTAGCCGCAATGTCTCATATCCAGGTAGTTTTTCAAAATAATCTGAAGTATCACTTGGGATATCGTCCAGTCGTAAATGAGAATTTTGACTAAATAAAATTACATTTTCTAATCTTAATTTGTTAAGTACGTAACTACTATGAGTAGTAATGAATACCTGCTTTCCTTTACATTTTTTTTCTATATAATCAATAAGCTTTGACATATTTGTATAAGATAAATGATTCTCAGGTTCTTCGATCAAAAAAACGAATGAATTTGTGAGTGAATTTTCGAGTGATACTTTTATTTTTAAAGTACTTTGTTCTCCTTTCCCTGTATATGTAAAAGGGATATCAGCTAAATATGGAATGATTCCATTCTCCCAAGATGACTTTGCAGAATTGTCAACAGAAATTGATAATTCTTTGTCACTAACTTCTCCATTTAATTTTTTCAACTCATCGTTTATTTCTTTAATTTTTGGATTCTCGGCAAATTCCTCTTTTAGTTTTCTAAAAGCTAGAGAAAGGTCGACTTTTTCTTTTGTAGTAAGTTTGTCATTAATTAGTCGCGATAAATATTTGTCAGTTCCGCTATTGTTCTTTATTAATGAGGCGTCGATAAAGCTTGATCCAAATGGTTGGCTTCGGTGAGTTATCGTGTTTCCTGCAAAAGATATCCATTGAGAAGAATAATACTCAGTTGGTAAAGTCCTTACCTGGGAAGGATCTTTAATATATTCTTTATACTCTTCTGAATATGCTTGATCAAACTCAATTTTGAGAGCTACTCCAGGTACATTTAATTTTAAAGAATTGTTGGTCCCTTTTAAACTTGTTAAATTTGAAAAATCCTTGAAATAAATTTCTATTTTAATTGATGGTGGTGGAAGTATGTTATCCGTAGGCAGTGAGTTTAGATATTGATCAGTAATTTCTTTGTTAAATAGATAAGGAGAAATTTCATTTTGAATTAATTTACCATTTAACGTTGCCGTTAACCCAAGATGCATTGCCTCAAGGAGAGAGCTTTTTCCAACATCATTATTACCAACAATTATATTTAATCCTTCTCTGAGACTCAGATCACAATTCTTTAACGATTTATAACCTTTGATTATAATTTGATTTAGCATTATTTTTAATTCCTATTTGGAGTTTGCAAAGTCATTGCGTATAACGAACTAGACTTACCGAAGTTCCCCGCCCCTGAGTCCCGCCGGGACGTTAGGGACTGGCATGTAGCTTGCGTAAGCAAGGCGAATGCCAGAAGGGGAATTTGCCGCAGGCCGAGCGAGGGCTCGTCCCGAAGCGTAGCGGTAAGTCGCTGTTATGCGAAGTAATTTTATTATTAAATAGCTATACCAGCATAGATGGTAATATTAAAGAATTTTCTAGTTCCATAGTCGCTTTTATCACTATATAATTGATCAAAAATGTAATCACTTGGTAAACCATTATAATATTGCGGAATGAAAGTATAATGATTATTGATCTTACTTGCGGAAAGAATTCCATAATTAATTTCTGTACCTAAAAGAATATGTTCAAAAAATTCTTTTCTATATCCTAATCCGATGCTAAATAAGTATTTATCAGATGAAGTGGTAGTTTTTGAATACGGTAGAACTTCGGAATTATTTAGAAAAATTTTGAACTTTCTATTATCTTCCTTATATCCTGTTAATAAACCTAACTCTAAATTTGAATATAAATTTCCAAAGAAAAAATACTGAGTTTTAATCGTAAAAAGGTCATTGAATTTGGTCTTATTATTTTGAAAATAATCAACTGAATTATTGGAACTTTGATTTAAGTTTTCACTAGAATTGGATTTTTCACCATTTCTTAATGAAATTCCCAAGTATAAATTATTCGTTATGCCATAAAGTATATTGAATCTTGGTTTCGAATACATAAATGTACTAACGTAAGTGTGTATTCTTTTTCTGTCTTTAATTGGATTGCTTTCTGAAGTAGTTTCTGCAAATACAGAGCATGGTAAAACGTAAAAGAATGATATTATTGTTAGAATATGGGTTAGATTTCTTTTTATTTTCATTTTTTTTTTAAATATATTTTAAATTATTTCGCATAACGAACTAGACTTACCGAAGTTCCCCGAACCTGAGTCCCGAAGGGACGTTAGGGACTGGCACGTAGCTTGCGTATGCGAGCGAGTGACAGAAGGGGAATTTGCCGGAGGCCGAGCGAGGCCTTGTGCCGAAGCGTAGCGGTAAGTCGCTGTTATGCGTAGTTTGACTTCTAATCAATTATACCTTCTTTTTTTTCCCATTTTTTTAGAAACATATCATCCCAAATATCTAATATATAAAATTTTCTTCGCTTAGATGGTATCTTTGATAATAATTTATTGAAACTGGTTATTAATTCTATTTTTGAACGAATAGTAATTTTTTTATCTGTTAGTAAAATAAATTTGATATCGGAAGGGAAATCACTTGTCTCAGCAATAAGTAGTCTAATTTCAGAACGTAGAGTATCCCAATTTATGTGTTCTTCATTTTTAGAGATATAGTAGTAATTGAGAATTGTTTCTTTATTAGAATCTAATTTCCAAAATAGTCTAAAAGATCCTTCTGAACCTGGGATTTCAAATTCTTTTTTTCCGTTATCGAAATAAATTGAATGCTTTGTATAAGTACGTTGCGCTTCAAGCCTGTCGATTCTCGCAATTCTTTCGAATCGTTCAGATAAATTATTTTGTTTTTCTTTTTTTGAAATTGGAGTAATTTGATGTTCTATCTCTTTTGTTTCGCGTTTTTTTAACTTCTCTAATACTGGATTATCAATTAGATCAGGTGTTTCGAATATTTCTTTTATAAAAGAATTTAATGAGTCCGAGAAGATTTTAGCTCCTTTGGCCGAATTGTCATATATTATAGTTCTATAATCTTTTAAATCAAAAGGTATGAATTCTTCGCTTTGAGCTATTAATATTGTTCTATTGCTTAAAGCATGTCGTACACCTAACTCATAAAAAACATTGGGATTGAAGTCCGTTAAATCTGCGATCACTATATAGCTATTTGCAATTTGATTTACGATATCAGAAATTATAGATCCTGGTTTTTGTATTTCATCGGCGCGTGTTAATTTTAGCTCAAAATTTGAGTTTTCGATTGCCGGTTTGATTATGAAATCCAATGAATCCTTAAATTTTTGATATACATCTGTCCCTTTTTTACCAATTGGTGAAATCAAAAATATATTAGTTGTTTCTTTCTTTTTTTGTTTTGCCATTTTTATTTTTTTATTAGAATTTGTCAAATTACGCATAACGAACTAGACTTACCGAAGTTGTCCGACCCTGAGTCCCGGAACGGGACGTTAGGGACTGGCACGTAGCTTGCGTATGCGAGCGAGTGACAGGAGGACAATTTGGCGTAGCCCGAGCGAGGCCTTGTGCCGAAGCGTAGCGGTAAGTCGCTGTTATACGATGTTTGCAATGTTTATTGCTTAATTTATAGTTTGTAATTCCGTTTTGAAGTTATTTAAAACTATTTCTATTTCTGAATCTATTTCATTTTCAAGTGGAGTGATGTCGTTTGTCCAGCTTAACGAATTGGGAAAATTATTTATTTGTTCATAAAGTAGCAACAGTTTATGTATCTGATTTTTCAATTCTAATACTGATTTATTGATGCTCAAGCTTAAGTAGAGTTCATTTTTTAAATAGTATGAATGAAATGTATTCCATGTTGACCTTGCTTCATGGAAATCTAGCATTCTTAAATATTTATTCATTTTATTTATTGAATTTTCTCTATTCTCATCGAAATTAGCGATTATTTCGTTTATTTTACCCTCCACTACCTTTCTTTTTTGTAGAAAATTTTCAATATCCTTTTTTGAATATTCTTCGAATGTTAAGTTTCTAGTTAAACCGAATAGACCTCTGATATTTGAATAACTATCTAAGCGATGTGAATATAATTCAGAATAGACAATGTTTCTTTTTTCAATATATATTCTCTTCTGAACTAAGTCTGTTTCGAATTGATGTTTAATTTCTTCGAGGGTTGCGCTTAGTTTGTGTTTATGATCTTCCAGAGAGTGATTGAATAGATTTCCAACGTATTGTTTGAAAAAAAACTTTAATATGCCAAGAGTTACTCCTGAACCTATTATCGTTGATATAATATTTTCCCAGTTTATAGTCATTATTATGATTTTTTACTTTTTGTTTTTTTTTAGAAATTAATTTTTGCAAATATCGTATAACGAACTAGACTTACCGAAGTTCCCCGACCCTGAGTCCCAGCGGGACGTTAGGGACTGGCATGTAGCTTGCGAACGCAAGGCGAATGCCAGAAGGGGAATTTGCCGGAGGCCGAGCGAGGGCGAAGTCCCGAAGCGAAGCGGTAAGTCGCTGTTATGCGACGTGGAATGGCTAACGAAAATGTCTGATGTGATGTTCGAATCAAAAAAAAAATATTTAATTTTGAGAAATGTAATTCGAATTAAAAATTACAATTCAATTAAAAGGATCCTTTAACTTTCTATTTAGTCTTTTATTATCTACTTAATTTAATTGAATTTTTCATCATAAGTATTTTGCCACTCACACTCTAAACTATCAAAGCTTCCGATATTATCATGTTTCTTATTTACTATTTTAACATAATATTTAAAATCACAGAAGGCATTCGGCCACCGACCGTTCATATCTTTACTTGCAATAAAATTTCGAAATCCTTCATCCGCTGGATCCTCATGAATATAAAACTCAATTAATATTCCCTTCTCGAAAAACAAGGCAAAATCTATTGTTTTTGTAATATAAGCCTCCTGTATCCCAGGATATTTTTTTGACTCTTTCTCATAATAGTGGTAATCAAGTAAAAAATCAACATACCCAACTTTGCCATTTGCAAATTTTCTTGGCATAGGGGGTTTATACGTTAAGCGATGCCGGTAACCATTCCCTAGCATTTCCAAAACTTCATGTTTCGTCATTCCCTTTTTGATCTTTCGAATGTCTTCCTTTTTTATCATTTCATCCGAATCTTCGTTGTAACGATCATCTACTTCTTCACAAGAAATGAATACGGCGAAAACCAATATGACTGCAAAATTAAGATGATTACTTTTTCTTATATGCATTTTCATTTAATTAACATCTAATTGTAATAAAGTATAAAATAATTTAAATCTGAAGTAATTATTTATTTATTTATTAAGATTAAAGATAGTTTTATATTCATTGAATTATTTTTCCATGTCGTATAACGAACTAGTGGAGACGACGTTTCTCGTAGCTGAGCCTCGCAGAGGCGTTAGCGTCGGCGCGTCTTCTTGCGGAGCGAGAAGCGTGACGGAGAGAAATGTGGCGCAGCCCAAGCGAGGCCGTAAGTGCCGAAGCGCAGCGTTTCCATGCTGTTATGCGTAGTGCTCTAATTCACTAAATTTTTTATTTCTTATTGTAAATTTTAAAGTAAATCCATTAGAAATAGAACCATTCCACTGAATTTTTTCTAATTTAATATGGTGTAGATCGGTAAATTCTTCTTTAGGTTTCGTTACTTTTAATGACTTTGAAAATGATTTTGAAAGTTGATATCCTATTGCTTTGAAAAATAGAATATTCACGTAGCGATTGAATTCCTGTAATGTCTCAAATTTATTCTGAGTATCACCAACATGTAAAACTAATTTCAGGATAAATGCTTTTTCAGGATTACCATGAATATAATAAGATATATTATTTTGGAAGTTTCCTTTGCTAATGCTTATTTGGGGCGACAATGCTGTCCAATAATCTTCTTCAGAAAATTTCCTATAATATGCTGTTTCTATTCCCTCTTCCTTGAGAAAGTCCTTGGCAAGCTGTGGATTCCAGCCTTCATTTAACTTAATAATCCTATTTTTGTTTTCTTTAATATTGGTTTGGAATTCCTTAATGTGTTTAAAGGATAGATCCAGATTCTGGCTGGGATTATCTAAAATACTTAGATGAGAGATCCATCTAAGTAACCAAGTTGTTTTGAAGTGAAATCTTTTAATTGCCTCTAATTTTACATTTCTGTTGAGCTTTTTGTTAATAAATAATCGATCAATACGGTTGAATGTATTTTCGTAAGCTATAAATATGTTAAGAAAAAAGAGGAACGGTATGAATGATAAGGTTAGTAATATTGGTGTAGTAAATTCTAATAAATTATCTTTGCTTATGAAAGTATCTAAGTTTGAAAGAATTTTATAAATTGAATATGCTATGATAACTATACCGATTAGTATTAATAGTTTATTTGTAAACTTATAGATTGTAGTATATTCTTCTTCCTTTTTTGTTTCGGTAAAGAGGTTTATTAGAATTAAAAAAACAACCACCGGAAGGAGGAAGATTTCGATGACGAAAGGGAAAGTATATACGCCAGATAGAAATTCTACTATGACGACTAGTTTGAAACTTTCTAAGAATGTGTCTTTAAAAAAGGAATATTTGTTTTTGACAGAGATTAGTTTTGAAATCGCAGAAAATACATATGTCAAAAACCATAAAGTTGTATTTTTCGCCTGACTAATATTCCATAACTGAAGATAATTTAGGAAAATAGTAGTAAGACCAAGGTATAGTATTATTATGAGAAATATGATTAGAATCTTTTTTCCCAATAGAAGTTTTGTCAGTTTTAATACGGCTATCCTACCTTCCTTTTTAAGGATTAAGTAAAAGAATAATACTGTTATCCAAAATCCAAATGCTTCTTCCCTTGAGTTTAACATTTTTAAGTTTATTTTAGAGCATTACGCATAACGAACTAGGGGAGACGACGTTCCTCGTAGCTGAGCCTACGTAGTAGGCGTTAGCGTCGGCGCGTCTTCTTGCGTAGCGAGAAGCGTGACGGAGAGGAATGTGGCGCAGCCCAAGCGAGGCCTCGTGCCGAAGCGAAGCGTTTCCCCGCTGTTATACGCTGTTTGAAAGTTTATAAGGTGAGTCACCAAATCCAATGGCATTTAGCTTTGAAAATAAATCTTTTTTTTCTGGAAATTTTCCAAGTAAAGAGGATATTACTCTTTTCAGATATTCTGTAGTGATCTTAGTATATTCGAGAATTTCATAGAAATCTGCCTCGCCGTTATGAACTAGTTTTGATCGAAGATTATATGCTTTTTTCATTTTCTCGAATATTGCTTGTGATTCTTCTGGTGTTTCTCCGATTAGAACCGCTGTGCATCTAGCCAAAGTATAGCTTATTTGATCTTTTCCTGTATTGAATAATATTTCAAAAGCAATTAGTATACTTAAAAATCGCATATTATCATTTAGATAGTATGATAAATCTAAATAATTTCTAGAAGAGTTAATATAACTCGGAATATCCAATTTATCAATATTTTTTATTAAATTTAGAAGATTTGGATATTCCAATTTGAATTTTTCATTAGTTACAAATCCAATTTGTCCACCTAGATGAGCAATTGCTTTATATGTGTTGTTGTCATTCGTTAGGTAAGCAATATGGAATTCAGGAACTTTTATATATCCAGAACTAATTATATTGATATAGGATATTTTTGAATTTATATCATTACTTATTTTCTTTGCATCATCTATTAGTTTACTAGGCCAACGAATACTGGAAATCGGTATTCCTGAATCGTTGCATTCTACTTCTGAGTTTGGAAGTTCAACGTATAAATAATAATAGTGATCTTCAGCTGTAGAAAAATAATGGCCAATTTCAAAAAATCTATCTCTACCGGATAAAGTGTAAAAGAATTTTTGGACATCTATAAAATTTAACGTATTGATTTCAACGGCTAAGGTATCTTTCAATAATAATACTTGATCAGATGCATTTATGAAAGGGGCAACTAAAAATAACGGTTTCTTATTCATGATTTTTCAAATAGCGTATAACGAACTAGACTTACCGAAGTTGTCCGCCCCTGAGTCCCGGTAACGGGACGTTAGGGACTGGCATGTAGCTTGCGCAAGCAAGGCAAATGCCAGAAGGACAATTTGCCGCAGGCCGAGCGAGGGCTAGTCCCGAAGCGAAGCGGTAAGTCGCTGTTATACGCTGTGGTTTTTGTTACAATAACTTAAGTATTTTTCCTAAGACAAAGTATAGTTAATTAATTAAATAAAGTTAAAAAAATTAAATTTTATTCATTTAGATCAATTTAGCTATTTAAGTAAAATTAAATCTTTTGTTATAGAATTTAAATTGAGC
>NZ_RQFT01000006.1 GCF_004769525.1 Leptospira bouyouniensis
TTAAATCGGTGGAACGGGATCTGAATTGTTTTGTAGTTCAGACAATACCGACTTCCAACCAATGATTATGTTCTCAATCTCATTACAATTGACAGATTCAATTAGAATTGAATTGAGTCGAATCGGAATACCGGATAATGAGTGCTAGTTGAATTAACTCGCCATGGATTTTCTTATAATCAATCGTATTGTTAATATTAGGTGGACCTCGCTTTAGAGCGAGCTCACACCCTAACTATGGTTTCACCTTGTTCAAAACATCCGACTGAAGGACGTGGACCACTTCCGTTTTTGACCGAATTATGTCTCATAACACTGTAAATCCAAATCAGAAACTCATAAAAAAAATGGCTCTTCCATCCATGAACCGCGAACTTTTTTATAAAAGCTTGTTGACCGCTTAGGTTTTGAAATTACTTTGGTTTTTACCGCATGAATCGTTAG
>NZ_RQFT01000007.1:300000-461383 GCF_004769525.1 Leptospira bouyouniensis
TTTATCTCTATTCCCTATACATTTTCTATCTGGGCCAAAATTCTTTACCACTGTAACTTTGCTTAAATTATAATGATAAAGAGATAAAATAGTTTCAATTTCAGTTTCTAAATCAATAACCGAATCATTACTGGCAGCTTCCTTTTCTGAAACAAGATAATTTTTTAATGCTCTTATCACATGAGTCGCCTTTTCCGATGCAACGGAAATAATTTGATTACATCGATAAGCTGCATTGATATTAGAGACAACTTGCAGAATTTCTAGAGACCTATCACTTTCTAATATATATTCAATTTGATCGGGTCGACGAAACAAACCCGTTTCAATAACCATCTGCATATGATCTCCATACAAATCCATTTTATCTAAATACGAAAATTTTGAGTGTAATTCTTTTTTCAAAATTCTTTCAGATTTGCCTTCCATATAATTTTGATTGGTTAAACTTTCAGCAAGAACCAATTTGTATCGTTTCGAATCTTCATCATTAAAATTGATAATGGTTGAGATTACTGATTGTAATTTATTTTTTAAAAAATCTAAAAGAGACAAATTGGATGAAACGATAGCACCCAAAGGTGTATTTAATTCATGAGCCATTCCCGCTGCCAATTGACCGAGTACAGCCAATTTTTCAGATGCCAACAAGCGATCTTGAGCTTCCGTAAGTTCTTCAAGTGTATTCACCAAACTTTGATTCAATATTTGTAGACTTTCGTTAGATTGTCTTAATTCCTCGGTTCTTTGTTTTACTTGATTCTTTAAATTTTCTGAATACTGTTTATTGAGTCTTCTCCATTGAATTAACCATATGATTCCTACGGCAGACAGTGTTATAAAAAAGGTATAATAAAGCCAATCGTAATTAGTAGGAGGGTTAGGATCATATAAAAACCCTTTTAAACATATGTTTTTTGGTAACATACCAAGCTCAAAGTAAATGTCATTTATATGTTTCCATCTGCCTGGATTCATATAACCCATCTCAACTAACACAGGTTGAATGAGAGGTGTCATTTGTTGCCCTTCAAACAATAATCTCTCTATCGGATGTTTTTTGGAATATTTATTGTAAATTAGTTCAGCAATCTCCTCTTGGTGGCTCATTGCATATTGCCAACCTCGCAAAGTTGCTTCCCGAAAAGCCTTTACTCGATTTGGGTATTTTTTTATTTCCTCTTCGCTAGTAAAAAAATTGTCTCCATAAAAATCTATTCCAGCTAGACGAGGTGAATACGCTACAAATTGAAAACCAGCTTTATTAAAATCATAAGCTTGGGTAGTAGCATAACCAGAATAAGCATCAACCTTTCCTTCTATAAGATCTCTTGGATTAAATCGATGTTCTAATAACTGAAGATCGGAAGGATTGATTCCTTCTTTTTTTAGATAAGCTACGATCTCTTCCATCCACGGAGTTAACATTACTTTTTTTCCAACTAAATCATGGATACTTTGAACGTTTGATGATTTCTTAAAAAATAAAACTGATGGTGAGTGTTGAAAGATAACACCCAAAACAACAACTGGTTTCCCCATGTGCCTTTGGATTAGTAACTCATTACTTCCAACGCCATATTGTCCTGTGGTGCTGACAACTTTTTCGTGAATGCCTTTTATACCAACCGTACTTTCTAGTAGTTCAACATCTAAACCTACATCTTTGTAGAATCCTTTTTCGTAGGCTGCATAGTATCCAGCAAATTGAAATTGATGGAACCACTTGAGATGAAGGGTTACTTTTTCATCTGAAAATATTGACTGGAATGGTATTGTTAATAACAAAAACGATAAGACATAGTTCAAGTGTCGACGAATCAAATCCGTTTTCATCCTATCATTTTTATAAAGATTTGTCTGAGCAAATCAATGAAATAAAGCTTGGCTTTGGGTTTTTTATAGTTTTTCCTGGATTTTCCCTTTTACTTTCTGAATCCATTCCAAATTCAAATGAGTTTGTTTTTCTGCATATTCTAAGGTCATATTCCAATATTCATTATCAGGGTGTTTACCCCATTCAGTTTTTAGTTCTTTTTGGAATACTTTAAGAGACTTTAAATCTTCCTTTTGTTTTTTGATTTCAAGGTCAAGTTGTTCAACAAGTAACTTTGAATTCATATGCCTTCCGAAAAAAACTTTAAACAAAAGTTCATTTCTTTTGTTCGTCTGAATTGGAGATTGGTCCATCCAACGCCTAAATTCTTCAAGACCAGATCGAGTAACTTTAAATACTTTTTTTTTCTTCCCGTTCGAATCCGATTTTTCCCACTCTTTTATAAAGCCATCTTTTTCTAACTTCGTTAATGTAGGATAAATCTGACCAAAACTTTCGCTCCAGAAAAAACTAATTGTGGATTCGATGTACTTACGAATCTCATATCCATTCATTTCACATTGTGCGAGAATCCCTAATAGTGCATATTGTGTTTTGCTTTCTCTTTTCATCTTATTTTGGATATAATTTTATATCGTTCTGAAATTGATGGTATGTTGCAACCACTTCTTTTGGAGATTCAATTTGTGGCCAATGACCGATGAAAGCAGACAGATAGTATACGTTTGCAAATGGATATTCTTTATTAAAGCGAACTGCCATATGAGTTCCAGAATTTGGATCAAATGGCCCACAAATATAACAGAATGGAACTTTGGTTTCTTTCAGGGCTTTAATCCATCGAGTTTGGTAATTTACTTTATCAAATACCAATCGACCAATTAAATAGGCGATATTTTTTCCATTATTGTAATTTAGTATATTCCAATATTCATTTAAAACTTCTAAATTTGGTCGTGTATGCGGACCAAAAACCTTCAGGAGTGAACTTTCCACCGATTTACGTGTCATATTTCTGCTAATAAAACTTCCTAAAAAATTGGGAGATTGTGAAAGTAATCTTTGGATTAACCTAGGTTTGTAAACATCAGTAAACAAACCTCCATTCATAAAAGCAATAGATGAAATTTCGAAATTCAAGTTATGACTTGTCGCCAACATTTCTTGAACGACACTTACTGCCAAATCATGAGCCAATATTCTAACTTTTTTAATGTTAAGTTTTAAGATAAGAATTTGAATCAAATCAACATATTCTTCAAATGAATATTTATGATTTTCTGGTTTATCGGAAAAACCCATACCTAATAAATCAAGAAAAACAACTTGGTATGAATTTGAGAATTCTTCAATTACCCAATTCCAATCGAAACTATTAAATGGATAGCCATGTAACAAAAGCAAGGTTTCACCTTTTCCAATTGATCCATAAAAAATTGAATTTCCTTTATAATCAAAATAACTTCCGAATTCTTTTAAGGAATTTGCATTTGAAAACTTTCCGCTCATATCATTGCCCTTTAGAACCCAATCTTTCAGTTTTTTTAATCCACTGATTTAATGTTTTTGAATCTCGAAATCTTATTTTGTCAAAATAAGTAACTTTCACTGGTTTAATCCCACAAAACTCCAATGTACCATGTTTTAATAATTGTACTCCTGGACTTCGATTGAACCATTTGTAATACCAAGTGGGTGCATCCATCGTGATGATAATTCTCGCAGTTTTTCCTTTCAGTAACTGCTTAGGAAATGGAGAATGTTTTTGATAAGAAAAAGCAAAACCTGGCAAAAAAACTCTATCAATCCATGCTTTTAAAATAGCAGGCATACTTGCCCACCAACTTGGGTATACAAAAACCAAATGAGTTGCGTTTTGAATCAAAGTTTGACTCAAAATTAAATCTGGTTCTAATTCTTGCTTTTTGTTTTTGTCATACCCAAAGTTTAAATTATAATCAAACTTTAAGTCTCTAAGTTTTAATAACGTGACATTCAAACCTGTTTTTTTTGCAGCTTCATAATATGTTTCTGCCAATTTTGCGCAGTATGAATTTGGATTAGGGTGTCCTAAAATGACTAAAATGTTTTGATTCAACTTTTCCCACCATTGTATCTAAAAGATATATTTATCAGCTATATCTTTTAGATACAAATTGTCAATCTATATTTATTGGTTTTTTTATAAAAGGGAATACATTATTGTTCGACACAATATAATTGGAGGGAACTATTACAAGTGAATGTATTAAATCCTATTGAGGAAGACGTTACGGAACCCGTATCACCACCGTAACCAGAAGATCCAGATGCAGTCCATCCAGAACAATCATTTCCATTATTAGTCCAATTTGGATTCAGACCAGTCCAAGCAGTAGCACTTGTGCCAGATACGGCAAAATTAAGATTAAATGTAAATAAAGACACATTATTAGATGTCGCTACAAGGTCGGTTCGATTTGTCCTATAATAACTTGCGTTAGGCTTGATTACCCAATCAATTTGACCATCACCAACGTTTGCTGTCACTGATGCTCTTCGTAAAGAACTGAAGTTGTCTCCCACCATAGCTTTACATACTTTACCACTTGGACAATTTGCATTTGTTTGGCAAACGTTGTCGACACCTGAGACACCGCCGAAAGTTCCAGGTTGGCCAACACTTGTTACAAATATAATTTTATCATTGTCTTCAATATCTACCTGAAGCACTTTTTCATCAATTCGAAAAGAAGTATCATTGGAAGTGGGTACAAATCGAATCAAAGTGGAATGTGTGCCATTGATTACGACATCATTAACTGCAGTGATATTGATATTCCGAATTTGATTCCAATTTGATTTATTAAATACAAAACTTGTTTGTGAAACAAAAACATAGGAAGGATTATTAACAATTACTTGGACGTTCACATCTTCTTTGGGCTCTGTTCCCAAAAACATTCCGACTACGAAAGAAGATCCATTTGATGAAGTCCCACCGGCTTCAGTCAAAGACAAGAAGTTATGGCTTAAGTTGATTCCTGGTTGGTTAACAATCTGGAACCCGGTATAACAAGGATGTATCTTTTGCCCCGTAACATTTAAAATGATAGAGGTTTCAAAATAGGACTTTGATTCAATATCGCAAGTATTGTTGAATGATTCGTTTTTGCATAAAACTAACCCAAACAAAGAAAAAAAAACTATGAATCGCCTAACCCGTAAAAAGAACGAAAAATAATTATGTTCATCCATTATCAATTCGATTTTAAACAATAATTTTTAACTAAGGATGGATTGAAATCCAAATATTAAATTCAAGATTTTCACAAATTAAATTCTATATAAATTAATGCTGAATTTCCAAATTCCTTGCTAAAATCAATTTTTAAAAACTTAAGGTGCTCTATTTTATATATTGATAAAGTATCGAATCGTTATTAGTAAAATTGTTTTTGTAATGTTTTTAATGACGCTAGTTTTCTAACTAAGTTGCGAAATTGTTTAACAAGAAAATAAATCGAACCATAATGTATTCGTTACGAACATATGGAATTACATATAAAACATCAGGTGCGATCGAAAATGCAAATACATTAGAAATAATGCATATTTCAATGTATATACAAACATACATTATTTAAAAAAGATGGAATAAGATTTTAAATAGAAAATTCGAATTTCAATCAAAATGATGATTGATTGTTCGTCGTGAGAGAATTTAAAAAAACTTTCATTAGGTTATTAATGGCAAGTTTTGTTGTCTCGTCATGAATTTTACCATCTGCAGATACTTTGGCTTTGACTCCCGAGATCAAAAGATTTGTCTCGTCCGATAGTTTTGCACCTATCGTTTTTAGAACCAATAGCAAAGATTCATGCGCTTTTTCTCCAACCGAAGCCGCTGTAATCAATGCAACTGGTTTATCCGTAAACACTACGGACGATACTGCCCACTCTATTGCATTCTTTAATACTCCAGGAATACTAAAGACATATTCTGGAGAACAGATGAGGATACCATCGGCCGCGTCTACTTCTTTTAAGAATTCTTTGACGATGGTTGGAATTTCTTCATCTGTTAACCCAGATGAGAAAAAAGGAAACTTGTCGATGATATCATAAATGATGATATCACAGTGCATAGAAAATTCAAATTTTAAGTTTTGAAGTATTTTTTTATTATAGGAAGTGGGACTTATTCCACCAGACAAAGCTAAAAGTTTTGGTTTTGGATTTAATTTCATGGATTAAATACTGATCCCTAAAATTTTTTTAGTTCCATCTGGTTCCTTAGAATAAGAGAATAATTTTAATATCGAAAATTTTTCATACCCATTCTCTTCTGTTTGGTATTCCCAAAGCCAACCCCAAAGACTACCACGTTTGACAAAACCTCTTTCTAATTCTGTTTTCTCTTGGTACAAAATTCCTAATAATACATAAGTTGAATATTGTTTATCCGATTTAGTTTCATTATGATAATAACCTATACCTAAAAGAGCTAACTCGGTCATCTCCTCATTGGATTTTGAATGATAATATAAAAATGGACCAATCATCTTTGAAGATTCATCTGTTGTTGTCATAATCCTGAAAAGTGGGAAAAAATTAACTGTTTTTTTATAAGTTGTATAATCGTACCCTAACCATAAAACAGTGAACCGGCTTAATTCTTTTGGTGTTTTCTCTATACTCCACAGTAAATTTCCCAAACTTTTGAACTTATATTTTAATTCAGTATTTTCAGATTCGAGTAAGTATAAAAAATTATAATAATGACCATCTTTTTTCCAATGGTAATAGTTTAACAAAGTGAAAGTTCTAAATTCATTCTGATTCCAGAAATTGAAAGAAAGTGGTATAATGGAAAAACTAGAATCAGAAAAATAAAATGGAAAAACAAGTATATGAGAAAGTTTTTCTTTCGATGTTTCATTTTGGTTATTATTTTGAAGGGAATGATCATTAGATTGTCTCCACTCCCAATCGATGAACCATAACAAGTTTGTTCGCTTCTGAGTATTCGTTTGATTTCGATAATAAAATGGAGTGATCCAAATTGTTGTTTCTGATTCCTTTTTATAATTTCGAATCTTGTCATAAGAAATCCACAATGGCCAGATTAAAAATTCTTTTCGTTCAAAGTTTTTCCATATTGTTTCTTCATAAATAGAGAATAATGTATAATTTTTATAAGTGGATTTTGATTCATTGGTTTCATTCTTTTGGATATAAAAAGGTAAAACTCGATGCCCAGAATATATATCTGAACGATATACATTGACAAATGGCCAAAAATATGATCTTTCACTTAGATTGTTTTCTTTATATTCTTCCTTTATGTAAAAATTTAATAAATACGAAACTAATTCAGAATTTTTTTCTTTTTGTTTTCCATACAAAGGAAATAAAATTTTGTATTCTAAATCATCTGCAACATAACTAAACCAAATCGGGAAAAATGGAGGCAATAAAACCACTTCATCTTCTGAAGAGTCATCCCAAGTGAACCAGGCAAGAGGCAATAGTCTAATATGTTTTTTAGTATCAGCTTTTTCATAAGAGAAAATACCAAACAAAAGCTGATAACCTATAAATTGATCACTATTTTCTCGATTAAACTCTCTTTTACGTTTTAATTCTGGTTTTTCAGAATTTGAATCGTTTCTTTTTAAAATGTTACCTTTTAAGATTTTAGTGCGCTGAGAAATTCCAACTAGATTATAAAACAAACCAAAATCATAGTCTAAATAAACATTGCCGTCATTGGTTGCTAAATCTGCATTTACATCATGTACTTTGGTGTACCAAAATAAATTGATATGATAATCTTCTTCGTTATCTTTCATATTTAGGTAAATAGGAAAAATAAAATCAATTTCCTTTTTGGGAGACACATAACTTCCAATAAAGGGAAAAAATACAAATAATCTCTCTTCTTTTGTTTGGTCTTTCGAATAATATACTGGCCCCAACCAATATTCATTTAAACTGGAACGAAAATTTTGATAGTACAATAATAATGGCAAAAATAAATAATTATCTTTTGAATAATAGAATATGGGAGTTAGGGATAACTCATGTAATCCTTTATGGTTTGTCGTCTCGTAATGAAGTATGGTGAATAGGCGAATGTATCGATTTTGATTTTCATTTAAATTTTCTTTGTTGTGATAATATAAAATTGGTAAAATGGGAAAACCTAAGATGTTTTGATTTGAACTTTGTTTTTGATAAAACAATGGAATTGCAGTGATATAGGAACTATTTGTATCATATCCCCAAAATACGAATGGAAATACTGATTTTTGAATGGAATCATTTTCTTTTGTGATATTGACATTGATTATTCTTTTATATTCTCTTTTGTCTTTTTTACTTTGAATGTGATGGTAAAAGGGAAAAACTGTTTTGGATTTCGAAAGTGGATAATCATAATAACGGTAAAAACCTAATGCATGAATAGAATAATGATCTTTCCAATCTTCTATGTCATAGAATATATTACTTGCTTTGTATTTTGCACTCCTCTCGCTACCGTAAATTTTTGTTTCTTTTTCACTTTCTAAATCTGACCAAGTTTTTGCAGAAACAGTGTCTGTAAAAAACAAAAAATAAATCAATGAAACTCGTAGTAAAGAATTCTGAAGAAACTTTGGTCTCATTTTTTCCTGATCTATTTAGTCTCGAATTGGTAAAGAAATTATCTTTTTGTTTTTTTGCGGCAAAAATTCATACATGATCACGGATTTAGGATTCGGATTAGATTTTGTATAATTGAAATCCATTTGTGATAATAAAATTGGTTTTGAAGAAGGATACATTTGGCCAATTTGTTTTTTACCTTCACGATCATACAAAGGAATCACCGATTTTGAAATGGAACGGTAAGGTAAAAATGTTGTGATTGATTTTAATCTACCTATTTCATCGTAAATATAATCATTATAAGCCAATACAATTTCTTCTTTCGAGATGATGACTCCTTCAAGTATGTCTTCTGTAAATTCGTATGTACCTTTCCCTAACCCAACGATAAAAGCAGTCCCTGTGGATGCAACATAGGCAATCCCAAATGCTGCCAAAGTCACTACATTTGCTGAAGCATATACTGGCATATAAATAGGAGAGTTATCTGCTGCTCGCCGTATATCATATTCAGAATTATAATGATGCCAAAAACGAAATCGTTTCGACATACTATTTGCATAGTAAATAGGATAGTTGATGTATTCTTCCGGTTTTAAATTCATCGATTTGTCATCAACTAAAATGGCGATACTCCGAAGAATTTTCTGAGTTTCCTTATCTTTTAAAATAGCATAATAGATTTTCCCAGGTTTGCTTTGCCGATCTTTTTCCTTAAAAATAGGCAATAGAAATTCGTTAAAATCCAAGATTTCGGCATACACTGGCGCCGACATAGATTGCTTTAGATTTTCTTTCGGGATTATGACTTCCTTCGTAGAACACCCATTCAATGATAGTATACTAACAAATATCAAAATTTGTTTTTTCATAGGTAATTTGGAAATGATTCAAATTCCTAAACAAAGAACAATCAAATTTTTATTGAATCTAATGGCAAAAAAGTAGAGACTTTAGAAATCTATCAATCTAATCAATGATAATATTTTATAGCAATCCCCCCATTTACGTAGAACATAATGAGTGACCAATATCGGTCGTCTAACATTAAAAAGCAAATTTGATTTTTAAGAATAAAAATCAATATAAATAACGAATATGATTCTTGCGATAAAAGAAAATTAGGAAGTAATTTGCGTTTATATAATGTAATGCAGTATATATATTATGTTTTTCACATGATGCGAATTAGTCGAATGGACTTGGGAATCATAGATAAACAAAAAAACTCAAATTTTGGAATGCTCATTTGAATTTCACAGTCAATTTACAACCTTTCGTAAAACAAATGAAGATTTAAACCTGAAAAGATCAGAAACATTTCACTTGGCAATGGAAGGGAAACCTGCCAACATGGATGTGAACATCGATTAGAACGAAAAACCCAGCGTTTCAAAAGGTATAGCGAGGATCAATCGATCACCTTTACCATTCGGTAGAAAAGTTAGGATGTTAGCAGAGTTTTAGTCTGGAAAATGACAGAATAGTGGAATCTTTTAGAATCTTATTGGCACCGATGGAAGGTCTCTTAGACTTTCGATTACGTGAAATTTTAACTGAAATTGGTGGTTATGACGAATGCGTGAGTGAATTCATTCGAGTCAATGATACACTTTTACCTCCTCATCGGATTTACCGATATGTGCCAGAATTACATCACAATAGCCGTACTTTAAGCGGCATTCCTGTCAAAGTACAGTTGTTAGGTTCAGATATCAATTGTATGGCCGAAAATGCGAGTATGGTCGCAACCCTCGGCGCTTACGGCATTGATTTAAATTTTGGGTGCCCAGCTCCAACAGTGAACCGTAATCGTGGTGGTGCCGCCCTTTTAAAAGAACCAGATCTTATGTTTTCGATTGTGAAGGCAGTGAGGAAAGCAGTTCCTTCCCATATCCCTGTGACCGGGAAAATGCGATTAGGATTTGATTCCACCGAACAAGCGCTTGATTGTGCAAAAGCATTAGAAGATGGTGGTGCAGAAGAAATCGTTGTACATGCGAGAACCAAAACTGACGGCTACAAACCTCCAGCTTATTGGGAATGGATCCAAAAGATTATCGAAACAGTAAAAGTACCTGTAGTCGCCAATGGAGAAATTTGGACAGTAGAAGATGCTACTCGATGTAAGGAAATGTCTGGTTGCAAAGACATCATGATTGGACGAGGTGCTGTTGCTAACCCTTCACTAGCTCGGATGATCCGGGGAATACAAATGGAACCAATGACTTGGAACGATACCAAAGGAATTTTACACAAATATTGGAAGAAGTTGGAATTGAATATGGATACCACAAGTCGTGGTGGCCGCATTAAACAATGGTTACATTATTTATCGAGACAATATTTAGAAGCCGAAAAAGACTTTGAAATTGTAAAACGATTTAGAAATATCGATGAATTTGAAACTTATTGGAAGGATCATAAATAAAAAGAAATTTCTTTTCATATTTTCTACTTGTTAATATTTCAAAATTGGAAAAGGCAATCCATTATGGTATCAAATTGTCTTCCAAATCTCAAATTTCAGTTTTTGTCATCGATGACCACCCGATTTTAAGAAAAGGACTCCAAGCTGAAATCGAATCTGACTCTGGATTTAAATTTGTTGGATCAAGTGATTCCATTCACGATGGTTTGAACCGAATGAAATTTAAAACCGTAGATGTATTGATTATGGACATCTCACTTAAAGAAGAAAATGGGATTAATGAGTTAACAAATGTAAAACAAAAATTTCCCACTTTGAAAATTATTTTTTTACCATGCATCGCGATTGGGAATATCTACAAAAAGCAGCCAATTTTGGAGCAGATGCATACATTCTAAAAACGGAAACTTCGATTAATATTCTGAATACAATCAAAAGTGTATACCAAGGTAAAAAAATTTTTCCACACAAAATTAACAACTTACAAATTGAATTCACAGAAACCGATGAACTATTAAAGAAACTAAATACTTTGTCAAAACGCGAATTAGATGTTTTACATGAGCTGAAATCTGGAAAACTAAATAGAGAAATTGCTGATGAACTCCAAATAAGTATCCGTACAGTTGAAACACATCGTTCTTCGATCATGCAAAAATTAGAAATCCGTTCCACTTTTGCATTTGCAAAAATGCTCAACCTCCTCCAATCAAAGAATTTATTTTAATCAATTTAAGACTTTATCCGTACGAATACGGATTGGACATAACAAACTACGTAAAAACCGATATAGTATCTTTTTTGTATTTTGGATAAACTCAAAGTTAGATTCGAAACCAAATCGATAAGGACTTCATTGAACTCAATTGTTTTTGAATTTTAAACGAAATAGGTGAAAAAAAATTGAAAGGCCTATTTTCAAAATTCTTCATATTGATTTTGGCATTCTTAATGTTTGAATGTCAAGAAAGCAATAACAATGATTCATCTGATTTAATTTTTGGACTGCTTCCTTCATTTATTAACCAATCTTCCAACTATACGATTGGTGGCACAATTTCAGGGCTTGTAAAATCAGAATTAGTTCTTCGAAATGATTCAGGCGAAGAATTACAGGTCGCATCAGGTGCTAGAAGTTTTACTTTTACAACGAAAGTAGCAGGTGCTTACAATATTACAATATCAACACAACCGAATGGGCTTCCTTGTACAGTGAGCAATGGAAGAGGAACTGCAACAGCAAAAATCTCGAATGTAACCATCACTTGTGGTTCAGACGGTTCTTTGTGGACTAGCAGAACTTTACCAACTTCTGTTAATTGGCGATCAGTAGCTTTTGGTAATGGAGTTTTTATTGCCGTTGCGTTCGGTAGTAATATTGCGACAACTTCACCGTAAAGTAAGTTTCAGAATTGGAAATCCCACAACTATCAAATATAGTGGTTCCCTTGGGATTTGCCAATAATCAATTGCAAACGACAGTTACTATGAAAACGATTACTTCTGTTCAATGAATGGAAGTAATATCGTAAATCTGATTCCACCTGAAGGCTTATCAGTTAACAGAAGCTCACCTCCATGTGCTAACACAATTTTTCGCACAATGGATAGTCCTAATCCCGCACCAAAAGGTTTTTTGGATTCGATTTTTGAATTCAATACTCTACGTTTCATTTCTTCACTCATACCTGGCCCATCATCTTCAAATATCATATAGAGTGTTGAATTTTCTGAATGAATGGAAAACATAAATTCGGAGACATTTGACCCTAAGTCTAAACTATTTTTTGCAATGTTAATGCAAAGTCTTCTCATCCTAAGTGTATCAATTTCTATGAGAATATTTGTGGAGGTATTAGTATGTCGAAATTGAATTTTACTATTTTGAAATAAAATAGAAAGATCATCAACTATACTCAAATAAAATGTTTTTACATCTGTTAGTTTTAAATCCAAAACAATATTTTTTTAGAATACTCTAGAATATCAAACGAGAGATTTGATAAAATATCGATTTCATGTTTAGTTTGTTTTAATACAATCTCTTGGCGTTTTGAATGTACATCCAATCACTCTAAATTTTTTCGGATCAACATCACATGATTTCCAATATCGTGAGCAATTTCTGAAGAAAGCTCACCAATGACTGCGTACTTCTCAAGATCATGTCTGTTTAAATTTTGAACTGAAAGTACCAATGCGTAGGTAATCGATTTTGCCCAATCCAAATCAGATTCACCCATAGAAAACTGATTTGTAGGGAAATCAAGCACCATCTGCAATATTCCATTATGAATGAGAGGAATCATCACTCTGCTATCTCGATAGATTGGTTCGTTACATAAATATAAATAGTTTCTCCTTTTCCAATTTTAGATGTTAAAATTTCCAAGGCAGACTTTGCAGCATCTACATCATCTTTTGATGACATAATTTTTTGTGAAGAAACAACTAACTGTTTCATTTGAATGGATAATTCTTCGGAAGCTAATAATGAGTTTGAATATCGTTTCGAAATAATGATTGAGTGAGAAAAAATTAAAAAAATCTGACTATATGGAACCAGATAAAATCCATCTACCATTCCGAAAGTAACCAAAGTATCATTGATGTTTGCAATCATGATCACCACATAAGTTACAAAAAGACCAACTGCATCTTTTTCTTTTTTTATCACTGCCAATAACAATAGGAAGAACCAACATGGCACAACAGTTAAATAAATATATAATAAGATATAGTTTAAAAAAAACGCATATACTGAATTAGGTGCTACCAAAGTCAAATAACACATAATATAGAGTGGAGTATTAAAATATTTCCCAAATCGTTTCCAAAATAAACTTGGAATCATTCTGTATAAAAAGGCGTATAAAACTGGTTCAGTAGAGAATGCAGAAAAATATTCGATCCGATTCAACAAATCCCAGGAAAGATCATCTGTAAATAAATGGCCTAATCTCTCTCCAGTCGTCAAAGCCCTCAATAAAATCATAAGACAATGGATCGAAAACAAAAGAGGAGTAATATCTGTTTTGCGACAGTAAAAAAAGATGATGTTGTAACATGCCATCAGTGCGGCGGCAATACAAACAGCTACAGTAAAATTAATTCGTCTTTGTTTTTTCTGAAAAACGATTTCTGCATTCCCAATTAAAATGGGATACCTATACCCACCCCATCGATTGTGAAAGTTGGAAACATGGAGTTTAAATTGATAATTTTTGTTCGCAGGCAATAAGATTATTTGTGGTTTGTATTTTGGATGTACTTCGTTCTTTGTGATTCCGATCTTTCCCACTGATGTGAGAATTTGATCATTCACGTTAAGTTGATAAGATGTCCCAATATCTGGTATAAAAATAGCAAGGTCTGATCGAATATTTTTTTGATGAACCTCTAATTCATATGTAGCATATCCATAACTCTCAATTAGTTCGTTACCAAATCGAGTTTCGTTTCAAACTGAAGGAGATAATTTCCATATTAAGGTTTCTGTTTCTTTCTTTCGACTCCCTTCGGCTCCAATGAATTGTTTCCAATAAAATTTCCATTCCCCTGAAAGTGGATAAATGGTTTCATCATCAAAAGAAACATCACTGAAATCAAGAACACCTTCTTTAGCGTCAATTCTGTTATGAATTGACTTGGGGTGTTCGCAACCAATCCAATAAGCAAAGACGGAATGATAATTTTCGATTTCAATGTTTGTTAGGTGTAGCTTTCAAATTAAGAGAGTCAATATTTTTTCATCTTCCATTCTTCGTTAGTTTTTTTCCTTTCAAATCCTAGGATCTGTCTGAATTTATTCCTATGTTCGATTCCTTTACAAGTTCCGAAATCCTTTCTGGCATGATCACTCCTGCCGTCCTTGTTTCTGCCTGCGCTAGTTTGATTTTTTCTACCGCTAACCGACTTGGGCGAATATTTGACCGAGTAAATCTCTTAAAATCAGAAGTGGAACTTTTGTTAGATGGAAAAAGAAATTATCAAAAAGAAAGATTGGTTTATTTGCGCCACCAACTTTCAGTTCAAAAAAAGAGAGCTGTCCTTATCCAACGATCGATGGCATTTTTATATTTAGCGACTTCTTTATTTATTATTTCCAGTTTAACCTTGGCGTTTACACTTGCATTTGCAAAAAACCAAACTTGGTTCGCAACCATTGTCGCCATCCTAGGTGGAGTTTGTTTATTTGTTGCAAGTGCCTTACTTTTTTATGAAAGTAGGTATAACCTAACTTTCATCAATCGACAAATTGAGTTCGTAGAATTTTTGGAGCGAGAACTCCAAGAAAAATAAAATTTCACATTCTGAAACAAAGCCCAAATCAGAGATTTTTATTTTCCATTTGGGCAGCTTGTATTGATTCAAATTCAAATGGGTTTTGTTCTAAATTTGGATCCGCACCAGGGATCCGTAGGGCTTGGTCTTCGGCGGTCATAGGCTAGCCGAAGACGGGAGCGTGAGCGGACCCCGAAGAGAGCCCGCCCGGGTGCCCTAAGGCATAACTATGAACTTATCGGAAAGAAAATCTTGGGTTTTCGGAATGGGCGTGCCAAAAAAAGTAAGTTGTGGTAAAGGGAACCTATTGGGCGGTGGGTCTAGTTCCCCACCCTCAAATCGGGCGGGGAAAGTGTACCCGCGTGCCTACGCCCTTCGACCCTCTTTTGTAACAAATCTGACAAAAAAAAACGATTTTCCTGTCACCTCGGCTTTCTAGAACGGTAAGTAAAAATTAGATTCGGAAATTCCTTCATGAGAGAAATCAAAACTGTCACGATTTTAGGTGCCAACGGAGCCATGGGTTCTGGAAGTGCAGGCGTCATTGCTGCCTTCGGTGGTGCTAAAGTCCATATGCTCGCTAGAGATGTTGAAAAAGCAAAACAGGGTATCGAAGCCGCTGTCGCATCCGTCAAAACGGATACAATTCGCGCTAGAATGATCCCTGGTTCCTACGATGCGGATCTGGAAAAAGCTGTCGCAGAGTCAGATTGGGTATTCGAACTCGTGGCGGAAAGTTACGAAGTCAAAGAACCGATTAATACTCGTATTGCAAAGGCTCGCCGTCCGGGAACCATCGTTTCCACTGTGTCTTCTGGACTTTCGATCGGTCGTTTGGCAAAAGCTTACGACGAAGATGGCCAAAAACATTACTACGGAACCCATTTTTTTAACCCTCCTTATAAAATGATCCTTTGTGAACTCGTCACTCACTCAGGGAATGATAAAAAAGTTACACAAGCGTTAGGTGAATACTTAGAAAAAGTACTCGGTCGTGCTGTTGTGTATACAAACGACACTCCTGCTTTTGCTGGAAACCGTATTGGATTTCAGTTGATGAATGAAGTGGCTCACTTTGCAGAAAAGTATGCTGATAAAGGTGGAATCGCCCTTATGGACGAAATCATGTCAGGTTACACTGGACGTGCGATGGGACCACTGGCAACGGCAGACTTTGTGGGACTAGATGTCCATAAAGCGATCGTAGACAATATCTATGACAATACAAAAGACGAAGCTCACGAAACATTCAAACTTCCTGGTTACTTCCAAAAGTTAATCGATGCCGGTAAACTTGGTATGAAATCTGGTGGTGGTCTCACAAAAGTTGTGAAACATCCTGACGGAAAACGTGAGAAGTTTGTTTACAATATCAAAACAGGTGAGTACGATCCGTATCCAAAATTTGATATTCCATTCATCAAAGAAGCTCGCCAAAAAATCAAAGACTCTGACTACAAAGGTGCAATGGACGTTGTGAAAAACGCATCTGGTTTTGAAGCAGAAATCGCACGTTACTTCATTTCACGTTACATCAGTTATTCGCTCTCTCTCGTGGGAGAAGTTGTGGATACAAAAGAAAACACGGACGGAGCGATGGGTTTTGGTTTTAACTGGGTTCCTGCGTCTGCGTTTGTTGATTTCCTTGGTGGACCAAAAGAAACAATTAAGTTAATGGAAGCGTCTAAAATTCCAGTTCCAAAACTTTTAAAAGATGCAAAAGAAGGCAAAAAGTTCTACGAACTCGGCGACAAACTTGATGCAAGGTCTCTCTTCAAAGGTTAATTAGGAGTATCATATGAGTGAAAAAGTATTCGTATTAGGCGGAGAACAAACCGACTTCCAAAGGAACTGGACAAAGGAAGGAAAAACCTTTATGTCCATGATGCGTGAAGTATTAGATGATGCTCTTGAAAAAGTTGGCATTAGTTATGATGAAATCAAACGATTGAACAAAGAGAACCGTGTTGCTGTCTTTGTTGGTAACTTTGATGCAGAACAATATGCGAACCAAGGACATTTAGGTGCTTTTTTAACAGAAGTAAACCCTGCCCTTTTTGGTGTGCCTGGTGCTCGTTACGAGGCAGCTTGTGCTTCTGGTTCCGTTGCCCTTGATGCAGCCATCACACATATCCGCGCAGAAGATTACGATCTAGCGATTGTTCTTGGTGTGGAAGTGATGAAAACTGTTTCTTCTTCTGTAGGTGGTGACTTCCTTGGAACTGCTGCATATTATGATAAAGAAGCGAAAGGAGTGCAATTTCCTTTCCCTAAACTTTTCGGAAAACTTGCAGATGTAATCTTAGAAAGATACGAACTCAAAGAAGAACGATTTATGGATGCACTAGCTGAAATTTCTCGTATCAACTACGCAAACGCAAAACGTAACCCAAAAGCACAAACTCGCACATGGTTCATGAACAAAGAACATGCGATGGCTCGTGGTGGTGCAAACAATATGGCTGTAGGTGGAAGGCTTTGTATCACTGACTGTTCACAAGTAACAGACGGTGCTGCCGTAACCATCCTTGCATCTAAAGACTACACGAAAGAATACGCTAAAAAAACTGGCCGTAAAATCGATGACATCCCTCGAGTAAAAGGATGGGGTCACCGAGTAGCACCAATTACTTTTGAAGCAAAAAAACAAGAATCCGTTGGAGATAAATACATCCTTCCATGGACTCGCCAAACGGTAAAAGATGCTTACAAACGTGCTGACCTAGACGTGAAAAACATTGATGTGTTTGAGACACATGACTGTTTTACTTCTTCTGAGTATGCTGCGATTTCTGCTTTTGGAATCTCAGAACCTGGAAAAGAACACATCGCAATTGAAGAAGGAACGATTGACTTCGGTGGTAAAAAACCAATCAATCCATCCGGAGGGCTTATTGGAGTGGGTCACCCTGTGGGAGCATCTGGCGTTCGTATGATGCTCGACCTTTACAAACAAGTCACAAATACTGCAGGTGATTACCAAGTGAAAGGAGCAAAGAACGGTCTTATGCTCAATATTGGTGGATCAGCTACGACGAACTTTGTGTTCATCTTAGGAAAGTAATCCAGTGAGCTCGCTGAATACAGAAAAATGGAATCGGATTTTAGTCCGGTTCCTTCTTGCCTTTTCGTTTTGGGAAGCAGTATCCATCCCTCTTCGTATGTTGTTTTTTGCAAAGTTTTACTTTGATCCAACATTGAAATTGATGTTTGTTCCCATAACAGATGTTTTTTGGTTAGGACCTGTATTCAGCGACTTAACATTCACTCTCGCTTTTGGATTTCTTTACGCACTGATGAAAGAATCCTTACCACAAGGTCTTGTAGGTGGTTTTCTTATGGGTATCTTAGTTTCCATTCTTGGATTCGTATCACCCATGTTATGGACATTATCTCTTACAAACTTTGCACCAACAGTTCTTGTATGGGTTTGGGTTGCTTATTATTCACTGTTTACCATTTCTACTGCTGTGATTTATTCAGTAGGTTGGAAAGAGGATGAAGAATAAGGATTTGATTTTATATTTTCGCTGAGAGGGTATCGAACGATCCACTTGTAAAGCTTTCAAAAGGAACTCCTAATTAAAAGCCGATCCTTTTACCGTTAATACTTTCCTGAAAACCTACCACCAAACATCAGGTATTTTATTTCCTGCAAATTTCTCCAGACAAATCAGTCCCTGGAGCAATTGTATTAAAGACAGTCCCATATTTTTTTATATTTTCATGTAAAAGATGCAAACGGTCATCCGACTCGTCCGTATCGACAATAATCTTGTAACGTATTGATTCCATTTTTGGAGGAACATCTTGTCTGATTCCATCCACAATGACTTGGATTCCCTTGAGTTGGAAATGAAGGATTGGTGTGACCCGTTCCACACCTTTGATGATACAAGCGGATAAAGCGGAAAGTAATAACTCTGCTGGATTAAATGCATTGGGATTTCCCTGCATATCTGTATCTAAAATAATTTCAGCAGACTTACACCGAGAAAAACTAGAATGCGCATCTGCTCTGGAAGTCTCTACATGAAAATTCATTTTTGGTTTTAAATCTGATGTTGCCATAACAAAATCCTTTTTGTGATATCTCGATAGCTAAAATTGAAACCGAAAAGCAACAGAATCGAGCCTATCTGCTACCTTCTCCAAATTGGAAATCGATTCCTCTATCGCTGCAACCGTTTGTTGTTGTTCGTTTGCCGCAGCGGACAATTCTTCGACGATTGAAGATGTATGCGTCATTTGATTTTGAATTTTTTCCATATTGGATAACACATTTGATGACTTCTCTTGTGTTCCTTCGGTTGAACTACTGATCTTTTCCGAACTTTCTTTTGTGACCACAGAATTTGTCAGAATTCTTTCCATTTCAGTTTGAACGGTTTCAAATTCATTTGATCCTAGTTCCACTTCTGTTAATCCTTCTTCAATGTCTGAAACGGTTTGTAATATCTTTGTTGTAAGATCATTGATGAAAACAGAAATCTCTTTTGCAGATTTTTTCGATTGTTCTGCAAGCAGACCTACTTCACCTGCAACCACTGCAAATCCTTTCCCTGCATCGCCTGCCCTCGCAGATTCAATCGAAGCGTTTAACGAAAGCAAGTTGGTTTTTTCAGAAATGGCAGCGATGGTTTCTGTAATTTTACGAATTGCTTTGGTTTTTTCTCCTAAATCTTTGATCGATTCAGAAGTTTTGAAGATCTGATTTTTTGCCTTAAAGAATTGTGCCATTGCTTTGTCGGAACGATTCTTCCCTTCCATTGCAATCTGATGGGCGGTAGTAGATTCTAGTTTTACCGCTTTTGATTCAGAACGTATACTTTGGATATGATGGTTGAGTGCATCCATTTGGTGGAGTATACTTTCTGAACTTTCTCTTGTTACATTACTAGAATCAGCAAGTGAATGCATCGCAAGGGATAACTCTTGGAAAGCAACATGGATATGTTCGACTGCTTTTGTAAGTCCTTTGATTTGTGTTTTAACAATTTCAGCATTACCGATGAGTTGGGATATCATTCCGCGAAACTCATATTGAGTTTTTTTAAGGAGTTGAAGGACTTCCGCATAATCACCACCATTCTCCAACTCGACATCAAATTTCAATTGACCTTTGTACAAATTTTTTAAGTATTCAATGACTCTCAAAAAGGAATGTCTATTTTTTGTGATTTTCCAATACCCTAAAGATGAGATAAGAAAAAAAATAACAAATCCAATTCCAGTTAATAATGGTTTTTGATTATCAGGAATGCTAAGAACATTCATCAAAGAAAATACTATCAATAAAAGCAAACTAACGATAGTTTGAATTAAATAAATTGATTTAGAAGAAAGACCAGACAATAACCCAATTCGCAAATCCTCTTTCCACTTCCCAGAATTCATCTTTGCATAAAGAATTTCTGCTTTTTCAATTTGTGATTTGGTCGCTTTTGTGCGAACTGACATGTACCCGATATGTTTTCCGTCTTCATAGATAGGAGATACATTGGCATCTACCCAATAATAATCTCCATTTTTGCATCGATTTTTAACGAGACCAACCCATGAATTCTGAGCTTTGATAGTGTCCCAAAGGTCACGGAATGCTTCCACAGGCATCTCTGGGTGGCGGATGAGATTATGAGGTTGTCCAATGAGTTCTTCTTGCTTATAACCACTAATTTTTAGGAAGTCTTCATTTACATAAGTAATGATGCCTTTTAAATCAGTTTTGGATGTAATCTTTGTTCCTTCTTGGAACGTAACTTCGTGGTTTGTGATAGGTAGATTCTTACGCATACACTTTTGGTTCCATTTTTGGAGACATGGTTGAAAGTATTTAGGCAAAGCCCGTAACAGGCAAGCAAAATAGAATCATACTAAGAATGATTCTTTTGCAATGGCTTGACATTCTGAAATTTTTCATAAAATCACCTACGATATTCCATAATTTTCATGTTCAAAACTATCTTTTTACCTCTCACCATTCGTTTAGAAGCATTTACTCATTTAGTTCCAGTCCCCTTCGCGATCTATATGGCTTCGATTACACAAGTTTATAGTATCAGCGAATGGTTGTTATTTTTAGTTTTATGTGTAACGAGTGGAACATTAATGGTTCTCGGTGGTTGCCTTTGGCGTTATATCATTCTAAAAAAAATCTCAACCCAATTTGAAAACCTTCAAATTGAAAAAAACAAGGATACTTACACAATTGGATCCAATGCAAAATCCAAAGAACTCAAACTATTTTTATATCGATATCCATTTTACGAAGGATTCATTATCATATTACGTTGGTTTGTTGGGGTAGGTTTAATTTTTGCTGCCACTCCATTTTTCAATTTATACAGACCTACCTTATGGACAACATTTCTACTTTACATGGTAATGATCCCACCTATTTCATTTGTGGCTTATTATTTCATAACTGAAAATGCATTTCGCAATTTATTCAAAATCCCTTTGATTCGACCCATTACAATCGAACCAAATGAAATTCCAAAATTCGATTATTTCAAAAGGATCTTGATTTCCTTTTTTGCACTCGCCGCTTTACCAGTTACCGTTCTTGGATATATGTTAATATCGAGTGCCAACGGAAACTTACATGTAAAAAATCCGTCCTTACAAGTTTTGATCATTGGAATTATTTTTATATTTCCATTGGTATTTGTTGCCTATTTGGTCGCAAAAGCCGTTAGACAAGGATTAAGTGATACAAGCCATATCTTAGATGAATTATCAAAAGGAAACTTTTCAGTAGTTTCTATGCCTTCTTCTGGGGATGATTTTGGACAACAATCTTTTCATCTGAATCGAGTTATCCAACAGCTAAATACAATGTATACAGAAATTTTTACTTTAAACGTGGGATTAGAAACTAAGGTAAAAGAACGAACATTAGAATTGGAAAATTCACTTGAAGAAGTGAAAAAATTAAAATTCCAACAAGATGGTGATTATTTTTTAACCCATTTACTTCTCAAACCTCTTGGAAAAAACCAGGTGAGTAGTGAATTTGTTTCAATTGATTTTTTTCTGAAACAAAAAAAGAGATTTGAGTTTAAAGGAAAAGAATACGAAATCGGTGGAGACTTGAACATCGCACATAATGTGATCTTACAAGGAAAAAAATTTTCCGTTTTTGTAAACTCTGACGCTATGGGGAAATCCATGCAAGGTGCTGGTGGAGCATTAGTGTTAGGAGCAGTATTTCAATCCATCATTGAAAGAACCTACTTATCTTCAAACACATACAATCAATCCCCAGAACGATGGCTAAAAAATGCTTTTATCGAAATGCACAAAATCTTTGAAGGATTTGATGGAAGTATGCTTGTCTCTCTTGTAATCGGGCTTATCGAAGAAGATACTGGTTTTTTATACTTTATCAATGCAGAACACCCATGGTTAATTTTATACAGAGATGAAAAAGCAAGTTTTTTAGAAAACGAATTGAGTTATCGAAAACTTGGAACCAAAGGATTAAATTCGGGAATATTTATTAAAACCTTTCGTTTGTTACCTGGTGATACGATCATTAGTGGATCGGATGGTAGGGATGATTTATTACTCTTCAGTGAACAAATTGAATCAAATCAAAGACAAATCAATCAAGATGAAAATTTAATCCTTTCTTACGTTGAACAAGGTAAAGGTGAATTAGATTCGATTTTCAATATACTGAGCAAAAACGGAGAAATCACTGATGATTTATCTCTGATTCGAGTTCATTATAAAGGAAATAGTGAATTACTTCCCAATCCTGGTTTTTCAAAATCATACCAAACTGCTAAAAAACTAGTAGAAGTTGGAAACATAGATGCAGCAATTGATTCACTTCAAAAACAAATTTTAGCGCAACCTATCACAAACAAAAGGTTTCATAAATTATTGGCAAAACTTCATTTCAAACGGAAGGAATATACTGAAGCAACAGAACATGCCCAAGTGTATTTAGAAAGCCACCCTTTTGATCTTAATTTTATGGAACTTAGCTCTATTTTACTTCACAAAGCAGGCAAAATCGACCAGGCCATTGAAATCTCTGAACGTATCCGTTTGAGAGAACCAAAAACATCAAAAAATACCTTCCATTTGATTCGATTGTATTTGGTGAAAGAGAATACCCAAAGAGCAAAAGAAATTTTAAATGAATGGGAACAACAATTCCCGATCGATCATGAACGGATAAAAAAATGGAAACAAATCCTGAGATTAAAATTTCCAAATGTCTTGATTTAAATTTTGTGATATAGTATCGTTTTTGGTGATCGTTTCCACCAATTCAGTTATGAACAGGAAAACCTTATTTTGGGACCTAACTTTTAAACTTGAGGCGTTTACACATACCGTTCCTGTACCCTTCGCAGTATATTATGCCATCATCACCCAAAAGATGGAGGCAAACCATTGGAAAATTTTTATTGCCTTATGTCTCGTATTTGCCACTGGCATCGGATTATTAGGTACTTTTGTACGACATCTTCTTCTCAAATTCCTTTATGCCAAAATTGAGAAAATGAGACTTCCATCTAACACGTCTCCGCTTTCGATAGAAGAAAAGGAATATGCGAAGTCTGTAAAAATTCTACTTTTCCGCTATCCATTGATTGAAGCAATCATCATCGTAATACGTTGGTTATCTGGCGTTATCCCAATCAGTTTACTCTTTTTTTATTTGGTCGAATATACACCATCAGTCGCCAGGTCAGCAATTTTCACATTTGTAATGATTGCACCCATTTCTTTTGTTACGTATTATTTTATTACTGAAAGTTCGATTCGTAACCTTTTTGATTTACCTCAATTTAAAAACGTCGAATTACAAGAAAAGGACATTCCTAAGTTTAATTATTTTACAAGAATTTTAGTTGCATTTTTTAGTTTAGCCGCATTACCTTTTGTTATTTTTTCATATATCTTATATTCACTTGCAACTGGTGAAATCGCAGTTGAGGATCCAATGATCCCAATTGTAACAGTTTCCTTTATCTTCATCATTCCTCTCATTGTGTGTTCCTATGTTGTTGCTAAATCTGTTAACGAAGGATTGAATGAAACCAGTCGTTCTCTTGGGGAACTAGCAAAAGGAAATTTTGATGTTCTTGTTACAGCTAAATCAAGTGATGATTTCGCAAGACAAGCATTTTATCTTAACTCCGTGATCGGAACTTTGAAGAACATGTATGCGGAAATCCGGAACTTAAATGAAGGATTAGAAGAAAAGGTTACATTAAGAACCGATGAGTTAAACCAGAGTCTCAACGATATCAGTAAACTTAAAGTCCAACAAGATGGAGATTATTATTTAATTTATCAATTACTCAATCCGTTTGCCATTAAAGATATCAATAGCAAAACCTTTCATGTTGAACACTTCCTGCGCCAAAAGAAAGCCTTTGAATTTAAAAATCAAAAGTATGAAATAGGCGGAGACATTAATATCTCTCACACCATCCAACTTCAGGATCGTAAATATATTTTGTTTGTTAATGCAGATGCTATGGGGAAATCGATGCAAGGCGCTGGTGGTGCACTCGTGTTTGGATCTGTCTTCCAATCAATTGTCCAACGAACCAAAACTGATCCAGGATTTAAAAATTTATCACCCGTAGAATGGTTACGATCTAATTTACAAGAGTTACAATTGATTTTTGAAACTTTCGATGGGACGATGTTAGTTTCTCTGACTATGGGTCTTATTGAAGAAGGAACTGGCAAACTCCACTTTCTCAATGCGGAGCATCCAATGATTGTTCTCTATCGAAACGATAGAGCTAATTTTTTGTTTCCGATCATCTCCTATCGTAAATTGGGAACATTGGGAGCAACTCCAATCAGCAAAGTGAATGAGTTCCAACTCCAACCCAATGACGTACTTCTCATCGGCTCTGACGGCAAGGACGACCTTCTCTTTAAAAATGAGGAAGGGGAATGGGAAGTGTTATCAGAAGATGAAATTTTTCTAGAAATTGTCGAAAAGACAAAAGGAAATTTGGAATCGATCATCAAGGAAGTGGATGCACTTGGCCAAGTCATCGACGATTTTTCGATCATTCGGATCGCCTATGAAAGTGATTGAACAAGTTAAAAAAAGATTCAATTCTTTGGATCGTTTTGGACTAATTCTCAATTTATTTCACAAAATCTCAGTTCATACCGTCCAATAACTGGAACATTGAATGAGCCATTCTAAACTAAAACTTCCCGTCAAAATGGGATACGGATTTGCCGAAACTGGTATAACAGCCGTTCAACTCTTTACTCAAATTTATCTTCTCAAGTTTTATACTGAAATCATAGGTTTAAATTCAAGTTTAGCCGGAATTGCTTTGTCCATTTCTGTCATTTGGGATGCGATTAGTGATCCACTTATGGGAAGGATCTCGGACCATACAAAAACTCGGTTCGGACGCAGAAGACCTTATATTTTCATTGGTGGCATATTATTATCAATTGCAGTATTGTTACTTTTCTCTCCGCCGCAAATCTCCTCTCAACTTGGTAAATTTTCTTATTTGTTAAGTGTTTATCTTTTGGTGAACACTGCCATGACAATCATCTCCGTTCCACATATTGCTCTCGGAGGAGAACTTAGTTTTGAGCGTAATGAACGTACTTCGGTATTTGGTTGGCGTTTGTTTTTTAGTAACATAGGTATGCTTATCGGAATGATCGTTCCCGCGGCCATATTACAGTCTCTAGGTGATGAGACTTCGAAAGAAAATATCATCACATCGAGAACAATTGCAGGTGAAATTGTATCTCTTGTAATTTTAGTTTCTTCGATCATCACTTTTTGGGTCACAAAAGGAAAAGATAATATTGAAGTGGAAAAGGAAAATAAACTCCCCTTCTTTTTATCTTTTGGTTCCGTTTTAAAAAACAAAATGTTTCTTGTTTTGTTGTTTGCATTTGTCATCGCAACCATCGGCAGAACCTTTAACTCAGCGATTGCATTGTATTATTATGAATACAGATTGGGACTAAAAGAATCGCAAGTGGTCATCAATATCTTATTGCCTTTTTTTCTCGTCCTTATGTTATCCATTGCTTTTTGGGTATGGATTTCAAAACAGATTGGAAAAAAAATACCAGCATTCTTTGGTGTATTTGGATTAGGACTCCTTACTGTCATCGTTTATCCTTTGTTTCCTTATGGAGAACTGAGACCTCCACTCATCGCTGCATTTTTTGGCGGTATCTTTGCTGGTTCCATATTGATTATGGATTCCATACTTACAGATGTAGTCGACTATGATGAATACAAAACAGGTGAAAAGCGCGAAGGGTTATATTTTGGTATTTGGAAAATGGGTGTCAAATTCTCTCAAGCATTTGGTATCGCCATCACTGGTTTTTTACTCGATGCCATTGGATTCCAAAACGGTTTGAGTACACAATCTTCTGAAGTTGGATTTCGGCTTGCATTGATTTTTGGACCTGGGGTTGGATTTTTCTTTATCTTAGGTTCCATCATATTTCTGTTTTTCCCTTTAACAGATGCAAAACACATCCAAGTGCAACGAATCTTAACAAAAAGAGCATTGAAAAAGGAAACCAGGTAAGTTACATTTGAAACCCATGGCACCAAAGCAAAAATTCCAGTTCCTTGCATTTTTACTGATTTATTTTATTGTTCCTTTCTCTGCTTGTTTGTTCACATTAATCTTTGCCAACTATACTTCCACAGCCTTTCTTCCTGAAAAATTTTTAGTATTGTTTGAAGCAACAAGAGTTACTCAAGATTTTACACTATTCGCATTGACTTGGGCACCATTTCCCATCATCACAATCATTCTATTTTTTTATAGTTTACCAGTAGCTGATTACTTATTCAAAAAAGAAAAATGTAGTTACCTCTCCGAAGAAAAAGCACGCCATAGAATCGTTCATTCTCCCATTATCATTAGTTTATATGGATTTGTCGGTTGGGAATTATCCACGTTTCTTTCTGTATTCCGGATTGACACTCTTTACCCGGAAGCCCCACCCCAAAGTATATTGACTGTTACGATCTTATTTGCTTTTTGGGGACTATTTGCATTTGCCTTTTCATACGCTACTACGAATTATCTGAACAAAACATTGATTATACCATGTGTATTTCCAGAGGGTGGACTTGGTAAATATGCAAAAGGAAAACAGTTTTCTATTGTCACAAAACAAATTATTTTTTGGACAGCCTCTACATTATTTCCAATCGTACTTTTGATATTTGGTTTATTACTAAGGACAAATCAAAATCTATTCGATTTACACCTATTGATTCACACAGATGTTTTATTTGAAGTGATTGCCATTATGTTATTCTTCTCTTTTGTTTTTTCTGTAACTTTTGCAATTAGTATACAACATCCTCTCAATAAAATTGAAGAAGCAACAGAACTCATCAAAGAACAAAAGTTTGATACTAGAGTCACAATCTTTAGTTCAGATGAATTAGGACTTCTCGGAGATGCAGTAAACGAAATGGCAGAAGGACTTGCAGAAAGAGAAAGGATCAAAGATACGTTTGGGAGAATCGTAGATCCAAGAGTGAGAGATTATCTCCTATCCAATGAACATAGCTTAGGTGGAAAAGTAGTTGATGCCACCATTCTTTTTTCAGACTTAAGAGATTTTACTAAACTTTCAGAAAAAAGAACTCCAGAAGAAGTTTTATACATCTTAAATCGATACTTCCAAGAAATGAGTAATGCCATCGAAATCCATGGTGGATTTATCAATAAATTCATTGGAGATGCGATTTTAGCGGTTTTTGGAACACCAATGCCAATGTTAGACCATGCGGATCGCGCTTTCCAAACCGCACTCCAAATGCAAAAGAATTTAGACCTTCTCAACAAACAATTTTTAGGAGAAGGATTAACAGAGCTGAAGATGGGGATTGGGATCCACACGGGGAGTTTACTTGTAGGAAACATTGGATCTGCCAATCGAATGGAATTTACAGTCATTGGAGATACAGTGAACACAGCATCTCGTGTGGAAGGATTGTGTAAAGGGTTACAAAAAAACCTTCTCATCACAGAAAACACGGCAAACCTTTTGGCCGATTCCATCCGAGACCGGTTACAATCAGAAGGTGAATATGAACTCAAAGGCAGGGAATCGAAAGAAAAAATATACTCCTACCCTATATCATAAGTACGTAAAAAAAAGGGAATAAAGGGTTGAATCCATTTTTAAATCAAGTCAAAATGGTGATTATGAGATTTGTTTTTGTTTTACTCATTTTGTGTATCTTGTCTACTTCATGTAACGAGATCAAGTTGGTAAACTCACAAGATATTTTAGATCTACTTAAAGATGATGGATCTTCCAATGTAAACTCATCATCAAATTCTTCTCAATCCTCTTCGACAAATTCATCTATCCAAAATGGAAACTCACAAAACCTAAACTACTATGGACTGACAGACTCACCTACGGGAACCAATACGTATGGTTCCACCGGAAGTACGGTCGGCAATCCACTCGGTTACTAACCAAAAACGGTTATTTGATAAACTCGAAAAAATCGTCGAGGAGTGGCCGAAAACAAGACCTGATCGTCACTTTCGCAACTTTCTCATTTTTTGGGCCGTAATTTAAAATGATATCATTTGGATCGCGGATAAATGAAAAGATTTTGTTAATTTGCATCTCTGCATGGCCATCCCGCACCTTTACTATGTATTCAAATTCATGTTCATTGGCGTCAACTTCTCCAATTCCATAGGGAACGTAACATTTGATGAGGCCGATCCCTCTGAGTTCCCCTGTTTCTTGGTTCTCAAATTCGATCTTCGAAAGTTCCGGGTCTAGTTTGTATTCCAACCATTGTTTTGCTTTGAGATAACTTCTGGTTTTTTGGTACGTTTTATGGTCTCTGGCATCTTCTGTGGTTCGCATTTTTGAAGAAACAATCCAAAGTTTCAAACACATGGAGTTTTGGAATAACAGGAAAAAGAATAATAATAGCAATACTCGTTTCTGCATCTTCTCTAAGCTTCCTTTCCCTCGTTCGGTTCGCAAAACAAATCTTCACATAAATGGAAAATTTTCTCCTTATTCGGCTGGACCGGAAATGGAATTACGTTTTTTGGCAATGGGGATGTGTTCTGGTTTGTTTTTTTGATCTTATGTCTCTTGGACTCGATTCTATCTCTCACTTTATTATTTTCGGAATTGGCTCCCCTCATTCTAGAGTGCCCAAATAAAAATTGGATTGAATTTGTTCGGGCATCACTTTCAATCTTGAACATGCCCGATTTTGATCGTATTGATCTTATGAATTATGCCATGTATGGAAATGATTTTGATCCCCAATGGGATGAAATCCGCGCCTTTATTAAGTCCAGTGCTTCTGCTCAAAAAGAATTGGAGGAGATCAAACGCACCGTTCCAAGCCCTCACGTTGGGAAGAGACGGATGTCCAATGCTCCTTCTGGTGATGCAAGAGACATGAGTGGAGAAAACTCGAATTCGGAACCGAGAAAACCAAACACTGGAAATGACACCAAAACTTGGTGGCAAAAAATCTTAGGAGATTGAAATGGAAAATACCGTAGACCAAGTCAAAAAAAACGTTGAGAACATCAAAAAGTTTGTGACTCCGTTTTTTAATTTGGCTGTGAACACAACTGTCTACGGTTACCATAACATCGTACCGACTGGCAAACTCATCCTTACTTGTAACCATCGAAGTGATATGGATCCTTTTGTGATTGGTTCTCTATTTCCCAGATTCATCTCTTGGATAGCAGCAGAATACACAACAAGGATCCCTCTCTTCAAAGACTTAGTGGAAAAAACTGGAACCATTCCTATGGCAATTGATGGAAATATTTCAATGGCTAGTATCAAAAAAGTACAACAAGTCTTTAAAAATGGGGATGTGCTTGGAATATTTCCAGAAGGGCATGATTATATGGTGAAAAATGATTTCTCTGCACCTCTTGCCAATTTCCATACTGGATTTGCTGCCTTTAGTTTACGAAACAAAGTAGACATCTTACCTTCTGTCATCATCCCAGAAGAAGAAACCATCACAGATTACCCAATCCCACCACTTGTGCGCGCCTTTATGGGAATGCCCAAAGAAGTGTGTGATATCAAACGTCGAGTGGTGTATAAAAAAATCAATGTGGTGTTTGGTGAAGTGATCAAATATGAAAATTATGCTCACCTACCGCTTGACAAAGGTATGGTGGCCGTTTCTGATGAAACGAAACGGCGAATGGGTGAATTACAAAAAGTAGATTATCTAAAAAAGTAAACGAACTTTGCTGAAATTCAGTCGTTTGACTTTTACCTAGATCTCCACTTCTCCAGAAAAAACTTCTTTGGCAGGTCCTGTCATCATCACTGAGCCATTTTCTTTCCATTCAATGTGGAGTGTTCCTCCGCGTAAATCGATCCGTACGGATCGTCCGGTTTTGCCATTCAAAATGGAAGCGACTGTCACGGCACATGCCCCAGTACCACAAGCTAATGTTTCACCTGTCCCTCTTTCCCATGTCCTTTGGTAGAGATGGTCTTTGCCTTTGATGGATACAAATTCGACATTCACTCGTCTTGGAAATAATGGGTGGTTTTCAATGATGGGACCAATTTCTCTCACTGGGAAATCATCTGCATCATCTACGTAAATCACACAATGTGGATTGCCCATACTAACAGCAGTAAAATGATATTTTTTTCCTTGGACTTCGATCTCTTGGTTGATGACTGGGTCTTGCCCAGGCCATACGATAGGCACAAGAGATGGTTTGAGGATAGGTTCACCCATATCGACTGTTACCATTTCCACTTTGCCATTTGTATCAGTTTTAAGATCTAGAGTGAGAACTCCTTTTCCCGTTTCGATGGTAGGTTTTTGGTTTTTGGTAAGACCATGGTCATAAACAAATTTTCCAACACAACGAACTCCATTCCCACACATTTCGGAAGAACTTCCATCAGAGTTGTACATATCCATTTGGAATTCACCAGATTTTGAATTGCGTATGAAAATCACACCATCTCCACCGATTCCAAAATTGCGGTCGGATAGTTTTTGGATTTGTTCTGGAGTGAGTCGGATATCGTTTTTCGTTGCATCAATGTACACGTAGTCGTTTCCAATTCCTTCCATTTTGGTGAAGTTGATTTTCATCGGTCCCTCTCTTTCACTCTATGATTTTTTTGCCCATGCTCTTGGCAAGCCGTATCAAGGATTTTTAGTTTGACCCTTGTTCCCATCAATTAGACTGACAGTATCAAACATGAAATCTTGTATCCTTTGCCAATCAACTGAGTCCAAAACTGTTTTTAATGAAAATGGAATTCCCATATTGGAATGCCAAAATTGTGGCCATGTTTATTCCTCATATGAACAAGAAGAACACTACGAAGGATACTGGGACGGCGCAGAACAAACATATGACTTGGAATGGTGGGACAACGCACACAGGGCAGTGTATTCCGATTTTATCAAAACCTATTTAAAAGAACCCAAAGGGAATCTTTTGGATGTTGGGTGTGGACTTGGTTTTTTTGTGAAAGCAGTCCTCCAAAACAAACCAGGTTGGACTGCCGTTGGGTATGAGATTTCCAAACAAGCAGTAAAATTTGCCAATGAACAAAATGGGATGAAAACGGTGTATGCTGGTCTTGTACAAGATTCAAAATTACCAAAAGAAAGTTTTGATACCATCACCCTTTGGGATGTTATCGAACACATCCCGAAACCACATTCCCTTCTTACATACTTACATAGCCTTTTGAAACCAGGTGGTGTATTATTTTTGCAAACACCAAACTTTCCAATCCAATTAGCAAAAGCCAATCTAAAGGTGAAGTTAAAAGGAATGAAGGAAGGTGTTCATTATTTAGAAGCCAAAGACCATGTGAACAATTACAAAATGGCAACCCTAGCAGAACTCGGGAAACAATGTGGATTTACGAATCCAGAATACAAAGTTCTTATGCCTATTTTATCAGTATCAGGTAGCAAAAGTAAACTCGCAGTGTATATAAAGTTAGCTTATTATTATTTCACCAAACTCGTGTTTACTCTCAGTTTCAAAACGATCAATTGGAACAACACTTTATTTTTGACATTGAAAAAGCCATAACTTAGCGTAGTCTAGTCCAGAAACGATATTGGAAGCCCGCCAAATATTCTTTAGAGGAGGTTTGTCACTACGACGACTTCCACCAGTCATCTCTTCCGGTACAATGAGCTCATTTACCGATTCTCCTTCGCCCCACATAGAAGGGATGTGGATGCAAGAAATACCATGGGAACTTGCACCTAAAATATCATCTTCCCAATTGTCACCGAGTAAAATACAATCTTTTGGATCTACATTCGTTTTCATAATTACATACTGGAAAAATTCCTTCGAAGGTTTTTCAAATCCAACTTCTTCTGAAGTGATCAGTGTAAATCTAAATTGATCCGGTAAAAATCCTTGGACTTTCAATAGTTGGGTGCGAAGGGTTTCATTTGTCGTGAGAAAAATTGGAAACTCATGTGAAAGGGATACTAACTTAGGGAATAATATTTTATGGTATTCATCCTTATTTTTTTCTACTGAGTAATAATAGAGAAAATGAAAAAAATACCGTTCTTCCAACCAAAAAATCTCTTTAATGTCCTTAGTTTGGAAACCAGGACGAGTCATCAAGTCTTGTGGATTTCCTAAAGAATTGGGCATGGTTTGAGAATTTTGGCCACTCTCGTTCGCTCGTAACATCTCCCATACCAGTTTAAAACACAATAATCGCAATCGATTGGAACTATGGTGTTTCAATTGGGATTTGACTTGTTTTCTTGCCAAATCATATAAAACAAGAAAATTTTCACCTAACCCTCGTTCTTCCCAATCCAAGGCACAGTGTTTGATCGCATAATCGTATGCTCCTTTGGAGGGTAAAATTGTATTATCTAAATCTAAAAATAACGGCATATCTGAAAGTTAAAACGAAGTGATTCCATTCTGTCAATGGTTTGGTTGTGATTTATGGCTTGTCATCATACAAAATGTTGATAGGATTTTTGTTATGATTTCTTTGGCTTCCATTTTATCCGCTTTGTTTCTCATTTTAGGTTCCATCCTCTTGGGGTATGGATTGGTAACTAACGGAGACTCAATGTATACCAAATCACTTGGATGGAATCTCAATACAATTTGGGGGAGTGTGGTTTTGATTGTGGGAGTTTTATTTGGATTGGGGAATTGGCTTTCCAACCAAATCCCCAAAAAGGAAAATCTTTAAACGGTTACTTTTTCCAATACAAGAGACAAAAATGGAACAAGTGACTCAAGTAACTCTGGTAACTCGTATTCCAAAATATCCCCTGCATATACAATGTCATTTTTTTCCATCGCGGAAGCAATGTTAGATAGTGTTCCATTTAACTGCCCGATTAACTCAGATAGTTTTTTGTCCTCAAAAGACAATTCTTGCCAATTTAGTTCTGAGTGACGAGTTTGAATAGAAACAAGAGCTGACATAAGGCCCGTTAAACGACCTACCGCATCATTCAAAATCTCTGATGCCAAGTGATCCTTACCTGATTGAAAATTTTCGTTCACAAGCATAAAGTCTTTGATCACTTTATCCTTTTCGTTCACGAAACGTGAAATAATTTCTATTAGTTCAGATTCATCTAGCCGCATCACGGCAAGCCTTGTACTCAAATCCATTAAAAACAATTTTACATCGCGAAGATCTTCTAAAAAAGTTTCGATTGTTTTTGTAGAATCCAAAACTAAGGATCCGTTTTGCAAAGAATCAAGTATCTCTTCTACGTTTTTTCCCTTTCCCATTGGTTGTATGAGATTTAAGTTGAGGTTTAAGAGTTTTGTTGTGGTGCGAATCATAGAAATGATCCAAGGGATTCCCTCTTTCAAATCTTCTGCTTCTTTTTCAGTCAAAGAATCACGGCCAACAAGAGTAGAACCAACTTTGTCTACATAGTTGTCAACTTCTACTAAACTATCTTCGATGACATCCAGTTCCTCTCCAACAAATAAATCCAATCTTTCTGTTTCATCGATTCCAACATGGTCGAGTTCTGACCTGTTAAGTTCCTTTCCATTTACAGTAAAATGTCGTAAGTACTTTCCGTTGGATTCGATCCATTTTTGAATTTGATCGAACACTTCGCCGAGGTTTGTTTCGCCATCTAATTTAGTATCTAATTGTTGTTCATTGATAAATATATTCATCATTCCCCACCGTTTCCTCTAAACATATTATTCTGTAAGTAGTTTCCAACTGATTTGTTTTTCCCGACACCTTGTTCCATGTAGAGAAATCGTTGTTTTAGTTTTGCTTCAAAACTGATGAGATGTGACTCATGTTCTTTGATTTTTTTATTGTTACCAGCAACACTTTCTTCTAAAAGTTTTACCTTACTTGTGACTATCCCTGATGCGTATTGGTTATACGGTCTAAGAATTTCTAATAACCGAATTCCAACACCTTCTTCCATCTTAGCATCATTATTCGGATCCGAAGCAAAAAGATCTCGGACTCCATCTGGATTTTCTGATAAAACGGCGATGAGTTTTTCCTGGTCTATTTGTAATAATCCATCTTGGATTTTTTCCCAATTCGAACCAACCGCTCCAGTCGAAATTCCAATGTCTGTGAGTACCCGAAATCCATTTTCCTTTGTAGCAGGGTAATAGGAATTGGCGGTAGTTTTTAAGGAAGCAATAAGCCTTAGGATCGCATTTTCACCGGCCAAAAGTCCCGATTTCGATTTGTTATCCCAAAAATCCCTTGAGATGTCAGCAGCTTTGGAATCATCACTTTCTTTTTTATCAGAAATTTTTCCATTTTTTTCAACAGAAGTGACTTCTTTTGAAAACTTCATGAGTTCGTTATAAGCATCTACCCATTCTTTGATTAATGCGGAACCTTTTGCATGGTCCACATGGATTTTTAAAGTAACTGGCTCTTCTGTCACCTTATGAACATTAAATGAGATACCTTCCATTACGTCGGCAATCCCTTCATTTGTGTCACGAGTGATTTCAACACCATCAATTTTGATTTTGAGATCTTTTGCTTCTTGTAATATCTTTAAAGGTTCTGCAGTTCCCGGAGCTTGTGGTGTAATTAATGTTACTGATTTGATCTGGATCGGAGTGGTTGCCGCATTGGAAACAATGATCCCTGTAAGATTTTTATCACTGGCAAAGTCACCAGCCTGGAATATATATTTGGATTCTGTTTTTGTGATCGGAAGGAATTTATTTCGAACACTTCCTTCTTTTTCAAAACTCATTCCAAGTTCCATTACCGCAGGTGCTTCACCAACGACTTCCACTTCAAAATAAGCTCTTTCTTTGATTTCTGTAACAGCAATGGGGAGTGTGAAGGCTGTATCTGGTTTTAAAAAGATTCCTTCTTCAGTTTGTGTGACCTTTTCAGTTTCTAATTCTGATTTTTTGAATTTAGTTGGTTCCCAAGCTTTTGCTTTGGTTCCATCAATCGAAAGTAATTGTTTTGTATCTTCCTGTGAAGTTTTGTTTTCGCCTACAAGGCCTGCGAGTTTTAAAATTCCATTTGGATCTGAAAATTGGAGTTCGTTTTTTTTCCCTGTTTTAACGGATGTTAAAGTAATAATAGAAGAATCTTTGTCAATTTTGATGATGGATGATTCTAGAATATTTCCTGCCATATTTTTGATGGCACTCGATAATTCAGAAAGCCCCCCTCCAGGAAAAGTGACCGTCTCTTTGGACTTTCCAGAATAAACAGTAAAACTTCCTTCTGGCAAACGAATGTCGGTATCAATTTCTACACCAGATAACTGGTGTTTACTTGCCATTTGAATGATTTCTAATGATTTGTTTCCTGATTTGGCAGCTCGAGATGCTTCCCCTGTGATCACTCCTTCGACGGAAGAAGATACCGATTTTGTGGCAAAGGGAGCGGTAAAGGAAACAAGGGCCCTAGTTTTGGTTTGTAAGTTGGTTGAGAGATTTTTTACCTCTCCCCAAATCTGAATCTGCATTTTGGCATATTCATTTTCAGTTTCCCAACGTTTGATCGGCCGACGTTCCAATTCGACCAGTTTTTTAACGATATCGTTTGTGTTTTGCCCGGTCATAAGACCCGGCATTGTGTATGCTGGCATATCGTCCTAAATCCCTCTGAATCTAATGTCGTCGAATTCTACAAAAGGATTAGGAATTTACAGAATTTTTTCCTTCCCAAATCCTAGAATTATGACTGCTAGCCCTACAGAAAAAATAGAACTGGGGAACCAAAATATCTTCTTCGACCGCGAACTTTCCTGGGTCGACTTCAATTACCGTGTACTCGAAGAATCCTTTGATAAAGAAAATCCACTCCTCGAACGCCTTAAATTTTTATGCATCACCGAGTCCAATTTGGATGAGTTTTTTATGGTGCGAGTAGCGGGACTTCTCAACTTAAAAAATGCTGGGATCGAAGAAAAAAGCCTAAATGGCAAACGAACCTCTGAAACCATTGCTGAACTTTATTCTAAAGTGAATCAATTTGTGAAAAAACAATATGAATCATTGGATGAGATCTTAATCGAGCTAAAAGAGAACAAAATTGTAGTGGTGCAAGACCCTAGTGAACTTGCAGGTGAAGACATTCAGTTTGTGAAAAATTATTACAAACGTGAAGTATCATCGATACTCACTCCACTTGCAATTGATCCTTCACATCCTTTTCCACATATTTTAAATCGTACACTCAATTTAGGAATCACTTTATATTCAGATGATGATAAAAGTAAAGTAAAGGAATTATTTGCAATCGTACAAGTGCCAAGTGTATTACCAAGATTTTTGCAATTACCTCCAAACAAAGAGAGCGACAAAAGAAGATACTTTCCACTCGAAGAAATCATTAAACTACACTTAGGTGATTTGTTCTATGGAATGAATGTAAAACAAATTCATACGTTCAAAATTGTTAGGGATGCAGATATCTCGATCAACGAAGAACAAAATATCGGCGATCTTCTCACCACGATGAAAAATGAATTAAAAAACAGAATGTGGGGAGATGCAGTTCGTTTAGATGTTCATGCAGGTGCTGGCCACATTAAAGAACTATTGAGAGACTTGTTGGAATTGGAAGAATATCAGGTAATGGAGATTCCCACCTTACTCAGCTTAAACGATATGATGTTTTTTCAAAGTTTAGAAAAAACAAGCCACCTAAAATATTCTTATCCAGTTCCAAAGTCTGGATTTGCAGCAAAAAAAAGTGAGTCCATATTTTCTGAAATACGAAAAAACGATCACCTGCTCCATCATCCATACGAAAGTTTTAAATCCATAGAAGATATGTTAAAGATTGCAAGCCAAGACCCAAAAGTCCTTGCGATTAAAATGACTTTGTATCGAACTTCAGGTGATTCACCCATCATACAATACTTAGGTGAAGCGGCCGAGAATGGAAAACAAGTTACGGTTCTTGTGGAACTCAAAGCAAGATTTGATGAAGAAAGGAACATCCGCTGGGCGAAAAAATTAGAAGATAGCGGAGTACACGTAGTGTATGGAGTGGTGGGTCTCAAAATCCATTGTAAAATGTTACTGATTGTCAGACGAGAAGATGACAAACTCAATCGTTACGTACATCTTGGGACAGGAAATTACAACTCAACAACAGCAAGATTTTACACTGATATCAGTTTGTTTACAGCAAACCCAGAAATCACAGAAGATGTTGCGATACTCTTCAATACAATTACAAGTTCAGGAAAAATGCCTAGATTATCCAAAATTTATGCAGCTCCTACATTCCTAAAAGAAGAGTTTTTAAGGCTCATCCAAAGAGAAACAGATAATGCAAAATCAGGAAAACAAGCACGAGTGATTTTTAAAATGAACTCACTCGTTGACCCTGACGTCATCTTAAAACTTTATGAAGCCTCCCAAGCGGGAGTTAAAATTGACTTAATCATTCGAGGAATATGTTGTTTGCGCCCTGGAATTCCAGGTGTTTCGGATCGAATCAATGTTCGTTCGATAGTTGGTAGGTACTTAGAACATTCTAGAATTTATAGCTTCGAAAATGGCGGAAAACCAGAAGTATTTCTCGCTTCTGCTGACTGTATGCCGAGGAACTTCCTTCGTCGAATTGAAGTTATGTTTCCTATCTTACAAGATAAACATAAAAAACGAATCGCAAAAATATTGGAACTACTGCTTCGCGACAATACACAAGCTCGCATATTGGAATCAGACGGAACCTACACAAGACTCACGCCAGGTGATGATGATCCTGCTGTGAATTCACAAATTGATATGGTTGATATCTAAAGGATAAAAAATGGATTTTACAAAAACAAAAACAGAACTAGGTCAACTCATCGGAGAAAAAAAAGTCATCCAAAAGAAAGATGGAACCATGGATGATGCTTTATTCGATTCTTATGGTACTGATAGAACAAAAGTTTACGCTCCCAATTACCAAATTTTAGTATTCCCTGAAAATACTGAAGATGTGGCATCCATTGTAACATATGCCTATAAAAATGGAATTTCTATAGTTCCTTCTGGAGGAAGGACTGGTTATGCTGGAGGCGCTGTTGCTAAAAATGATGAAATTGTAATTTCATTAAACAAAATGAACCAAGTTTTAGATTTTGATCCTTTCCTTGGCACCTTACACATCCAAGCTGGTATGATCACAAAAAACTTACACAAAGAAGCAGAAGAAAGAGGTTTTTATTTCCCTGTTGATTTTGCAGCAACTGGATCAAGTCATATCGGTGGAAATATTGCTACCAATGCGGGAGGAGTCCGAGTGGTTCGTTATGGACTCATTCGAGACTGGGTTCTTGGTCTGACAGTTGTGAACGGTAAAGGAGAGGTGTTTCGATTTAATGGTGAAATATTAAAAAACAATACTGGTTATGATTTAAAACATTTATTTATAGGTTCAGAAGGAACTCTAGGGATCATCACAGAAGCAGTAGTAAAACTCACAAAACCACCAAAAGATATTAGGGTAATATTTTTAGCAGTCCCCGAATACAAAAACATATTAGAAATCTTTCGTGAAACACATAACTTTGATTTACCATTACTTGCCTTTGAATTTTTAACAGATTATTGTTTGGATAAAGTGAAAGAACATTTAGGTGTTCCAGATCCATTTTCAACACCTAGCAAATATTATGTGCTAATGGAATTTGAAGTGAGTGGAGATTCTGACGAAGAAAAACTATATTCTATATTAGAATCCATCACCGAAAAAGAATTGATCACAGATGGATCCATTGCACAAAACTCAAGACAAAACGAAACCTTCTGGAAATACAGAGAAGGGATTTCCGAATCTCTATCTCTTGCCTATACAGTGCATAAAAATGATATCTCACTACCACTCCGAAACATGGAGGCATTTTTAGGTGAGATGACAGCGCTCCTTACGAAAAAATACCAAGGATTTTCCATTGCTCTATTTGGTCATATTGGCGATGGAAATCTTCACTTGAACATTGTGAAACCCAAGGACCTAACAGATGCAGATTTTTTCGCACAATGCAAACAAGTAGACCCTGAAATGTTCCAACTCATCCAAAAATTCAAAGGGTCCATTTCTGCTGAACATGGAATTGGGTTACTAAAAAAAGACTACTTGGGATTTTCTCGTTCAACGAGCGAACTTGATACGATGCGGGCGATCAAATTGGCATTTGACCCAAAAGGGATTTTGAACCCAGGCAAAGTGCTCTCCTCCGAGACTCAGCATTAATTTTGTTATTTTTTTTGGTCGATCTGCTTAATCTGTAAGCATTGGCCAAAAAAATGCTAGATTTTAATCAGAGATCGTCTAAACTATAACTATGTTCAGGAAAATGTTTAAAATCGCAGGGGTCACACTCCTCACATTCTCTCTGGGCAGTGCTTTCCTTTCGGAAGAAAATGTTCTCATTCGCACTCGCGGGGCAAAATCCAGCCGAGTGTCGGGCAAATCACAACTTTCTGGTTCCCATTTGCTTTCTTCTCAGAATTCCGCTTCGGAAGAAGGGACTGGCACAAAAGATTTAGAAGACATCGTCACATGGGACGGCAAAGGATTAACAGGGGTTTGGGTATCTTCCCTCACTTCTAACTGTAAAAATTCCACTCAATGGAATTCGTTTCTCCTTTCCCACCAATATTTAAATCTACCTCCACCCGTATAACTCCTCTCTACCGCTTTAACCTGTGTCCCGTTAGGGGCACAGGGTGTTTTTATATTTATTTCCAATAGAATTGTTTCTCATTTGCCAAAACTTTCCAGACTGTACCAGAGTGTTTTCTCTCTCTGGGCAGTCTTTTTTTTAGCAACTGCTTCGTCTCAATTCCTAGGAACTGTACAATTCGCTGATTTTATTGGTACATACGAAGAATTTATCGTGATTTTAAGATTGAGTACAGACTTTGATAAGGATTTGTGGACAATATGACGGGAAACTGGTCGAACAAACTCATTGCACTACTACTTGTAGCAACTGTAGGTTTCCCATTTGATTGTACATCAGATGCAGTTTCTGAATACTTTGAAGCCAATCTCCAACAGATCAAAAAGTCATATGGAAAATCTTTAGAAGTTAATGAGATAACTGAGGATACGACAATTGATGTCCCTCAGATCACATCTATCGATGAAAATGCAACACTCGGTCGTTCTAGAGCTGATTTTCTAGATTTCTTCAATGATTATAAAAGTCATGATTTATCTGAAGATCTAATTGTATCGTATATCGATTTACTTTCTATCGGGATCTATCTTCCCAACCTTCTATCTTCTCTTTTACTCAACATTCCCCCTCCTTTCTCTTTCGTTTAAACCTTTTTCGGCATTTACGAATCCGGAAGTATACCTTCGCCTAACCTTGCAATAGTATACCCATATTCGTTGCACTCTAGAAATTTTTAAAAATTGGTAACTTATGAACGTTTATTACAAAATGGGTATCTACCTATCGCTTCTTTTTGTGACTTCGATCCTATCTGAAGAAACAAAAGTAGCACAAGCAAGTGAAGCTCTTAGGAGACAATTAACGGATGAAAATCCAAGGACATCTCTCGGGTCCAGTTTGTATCCAGAAGATCAAAAGTATGCAAGAGAGATTGATCTTGAAACCGCAGAATCCTTGTTATGGAAGAATAATTTACTTCTGATTGCATCTCGATTTCAAATTGATGTTAAAAAAGCAGGAATCTTACAAGCAGGTTTATATGCGAACCCAAACATTGCAATTGACCAAAGTATTTTTGCTGAACCTACCCAAAGGTATTTTGATACCACTCGCTCTGGCCAATCAGTAGTACAAGTCCAACAAGTTTTTTTATTGGGAGGTAAAATTGATAAACGAGTGAAAGTTGCCGAACTGAACGCAAAAATCTCTGAACAAGAATTTTATGACTTAACTCGAGCCCTTATCACAAAACTAAGAAGAACTTTTTATACAATTTATTTTTATAAAAAAGCAGTGGTCTTTTATGACCAAAGTATTGCATCCATTGAAAAAACTGTCGATTCATCTGAGCTTGCTTATAAGCGAAGAGCATTATTACAAGCAGAACACCTTCGTCTTAAAGCATTACTTTTCTTTCTCAAAAAAGAAAGGGAGGATCTTGCGATTAAAGTTTATGAAAAAGAAGCGGAATTAAAAATTTTATTAAACGATGATGCATATCGTGATGCACGTGTTGAATTTGTTCCAAAAATCAATGAAAAACAATTAGATTCCATTGTACCAAATAATGTAAAACTCGAGGATTTAGTTGAAATCGCACGAGAAAACAGGCCGGATTTAAAAAAAGCATTACAAACATTACGATATGAAGAAGCAAATCTAGAGCTTCAATATGCAAATGCAATCCCTGATTTATCATTTGGACCTGTATACAACCGAGGTGGTACTGCATTTCAAAATTATTGGGGTGTTACAGCACAATTAACCGTTCCACTCTTTGATAGAAACCAAGGGAATATACAAGCAGCTGAAAAAGCAATTTTAGTCCGCAAACAAGAACTAAAAAACAATATTTTGGAAGTTGAAAATGAAGTAGCTGTTGCCTACCAATCCGCTCGTATCAAAGACGCATTGTACAAACGATTCATTGATGCCTATATCAAAGATTACGGAAGTTTATCTTTAGATATGATTATGAGTTATGAAAAGAAATACATCACAATCTTAGAGTTTGCCGACTTCTTTGAGACTTATCGTTCGAGTGTTGTGGAGATGTTAAAGCTTCAAACGGATCGAATGGAAGCAATCGAAAATGTGAACTATGCAGTGGGAAAAGGAATCTTTATCCCCAAATCTGAAAATCAAACGTATCCAAAAACTGAGGAATAAAATGTTAATTACCTTAAAATCATTAAACCAAAAAGCAAAAATCCTCCTTCTCTCTGGAGTTGTGTTGATCGTAGTGGCTGTTTTGTTTTTGGTATTTTCAAAAAGTGCAAAACCAGCTCACAAACATCCTGAAAAAGCAGAAGTATTCGATGATGGGTTAAGGATCGTATTCAAACCAAATAGCCCAGGACTTGAAATTGTAAAATCCACAGTGATTGGTGGCGGGGGAGAATTTGTAAGCTTAGAAGCTCCAGCAAGACTCATCGCATCGACTTCGCCATCCGTCAGCAATGGTTCAAGGATCATACTCTTTGAATCTGCAGAATTAAACGATCTATATGTAGGTTATATTCACGCAAAAAACAAACTACATCGATCAAATAAAAACTTAAGTCGTATCAAAGATATGTTCGTTCATCGTGTTGCTACCGAAAAAGATTTGGTGGAATCAGAAACAGATTCCGGTAATGATGCGGCAGAACTTGCTGAATTTGAAGGTAAACTTCGAGCACAAGGTTTAAACCCAAGTGAACTCAGTACAGCAGGAAGTTTAAAGGCATGGATTATCACAGACGTTCCTGAATCACAAATTTCAACTTTAAAGAAAGGAAAAAAAGTAAAGGTAGTTTTTGCTTCCTTCCCCGATGAAGAATTTATTGGAACTGCAGAAGCAATTGGTGATAACGTCGACCCTCTCACTAGAACAGCAAAAATGAGAATCATTGTTGTGAATGATAAATATCGTTTAAAACCAGGTATGTTTGGTGTTGTGAAATTTCCAGAACAGACTGGAGGAGATAGTGTCGTTTTACCTTATACAGCGATTGTCACTGTTGAAGGGAAAAATTATGTATTCGTGGAAGAAAAACCTTTAACTTTCAAAAGGCGAGAAGTCGTACTTGGAATCTCAACAAAAGAAAGAGTAAACATTATCGAAGGTCTCACTCCTGGTGAGAAAGTGGCAATCCAAGGATCGATCTTGTTAAAAGGATTAAGTTTTGGTTTTTAAAATGAAAAATTTAATCTTTAGCATTATAGTCATTTCTTTGCTAGGAACCAGTTTATATTCACAAACCTCTCCTTATCCTAAGGATAAGAATGGTAACGAGATTAAACCTGACTGGTCACCAAGTAAATCCACAGAATCTGCGTTTGGTGATAATGAGACTTTAAACCAAAATAGCTTAGACGAAAAACGATTACCCAAATCTACAAATTTTTGGGTATATGGAGCAAGTATAGGTTCCCCTGCCAGTATCAATTTTAATTTAGGGTATTACTGGAAGGATATCGTATTACGTGGATCAGGTGGAGTTTGGGGACCACAATGGAAAGGTGGCCAAATCGACTTAGGTTATACCTTTTGGAAAACTCCGGTCATTTCTCATAGCATTTCAGTCGTTGGTGGTTATTTTGAAGTGAATCCGTTTGCTCCTGAAGTGGGCCGCGGAGGGCAATCTTCTTATCCAACAGGTTTAAACATTCCTGGATATAATCGCAGAGATCCAAGCCAAGAAGACCTATTGATACGTTCGTACATCAACTCGATCGATTCTAATGTCGCTACTTATTTAGAATACGAAAGTAGAGAAAGACAAAAGGTTCATTTAACTCAAAGATATATTGGACTTACTTACGACTTTCTACTTGGCAACTTCTTTCTCCAGTTAGGTGGTGGAGTTGGACAAGGAGATTATAGAAACCCACAATTATTACTCCAAATGGGTTACCTCTTCAATACGAGGAAATATCATGATTAAAGATTTTATCGAAACCGCTCTTAAAAACAGAATTACAACAATCATTGCCGCTATCGTTGCCGTATTATTCGGAATATGGGCATGGATTGACATTCGTAAAGAAGCATATTCAGACATTGCCGATACACAAGTTCGGCTTATTGCCAAATTCCCTGGAAAGGCGGCAGTAGAAGTTGAAGAAAGAGTCACACTTCCCATTGAACGCGTATTAAATGCGATTCCAAAAGTTGCCGTTAGAAGATCGAGAACCATCAATGGATTAGTTGTATTTCAATTTGTTTTTGAAGACGGAACAGATGACTATTTTGCACGTATGCGACTGATGGAACGTGTAGCAGATGCTGATATACCCGAAGACGTTCATCCTGCACTTGGCCCGATGAGTTCACCAGTTGGCGAGATTTATCGATATGTATTGGAATCATCAGAAAATCATACCCCTATGGAATTACGAACCATTCAAGATTGGATTGTGATGCCAAAGATGTTACAGATTCCAGGGATTGCTGATGTTGTTACCTTTGGTGGTCTTCCAAAACAATACCACGTTGTGACTTCACCAGATAAACTCATTCGTTACAAATTAACGATTGGTGATGTCATTAAAGCAATTCAAGAGAACAATTTAAATACTGGTGGAAATTTACTCTTACAAGGGGAACAAGGATTTCCGATTCGATCACTTGGTGCCATCAGAGATCCAAAACACATCGAAAATATTGTAGTAAAAACAGTGAATGGAGTTCCAGTTTTCATTCGCGACTTAGGTTCCGTTGAAATTTCACATCCGATTCCAAGTGGGGTTTTGGGGTATACGGTCCAAAACGATGAAGAAGGATTAATTGATGTCGACTCATCTGTCCAAGGTTTGGTGGCGATGAGACGATGGGGTGATCCAAATGAGATGGGAGAAAGAATTCGTGAGAAAGTAAAAGAAATCAACGAAAACTATCTTCCAAAAGGTGTTCAACTACGAAATACATATGATCGTACAGATCTAGTCAATTATACCTTAAGAACCATCGGGAAAACTTTGGTGGAAGGTGTCGTTGTTGTAAGTTTAGTTTTAATCTTTTTTATTGGAAGTGTTAGAGCATCACTTGTCGTCGTTGCAACCATCCCTTTTGCCATGTTATTTGCCTTTTTACTCATGAACATGACAGGGATACCGGCGAGTTTACTGTCGCTAGGAGCGATAGACTTTGGTATCATTGTTGATGGTGCAGTCATTATGGTTGAAAATATCATGAGACGATACCGGGATGCAACTCCAGAAGAAAAAGCACACGGAATTCTCGCGTTCACAAGAGATGCTGCATCTGAGGTGGGAACAGAAATTTTGTTCTCAATTCTTATCATCATCTTAGCATACTTACCAATTTTTTCATTCGAAAGGATTGAAGGTCGATTGTTCAAACCAATGGCATTTACAATCTCCTTTGCCATATTAGGTGCACTTATTTTTGCAATGGCAGTGATCCCTGTCATCATGTCGATCATTTACAAACATTACTTTGAATCGGCAAATCCAGGACCAATTGAATGGCACAATCCATTTTATGATTGGATTGAAGTCAGATACAAACGACTGATTGAGTTCATCGTCGACAGGTCAAAAAAAGCAGTAAGGTATACCTTTAGTGTTGTGACAATCTTTCTAGCCATTGGAATGTTTTCTTTAGGAACTGAATTTCTCCCAGAAATGGATGAAGGTGGATTTAACATTCGTATCTTTTTTCCTGTAGGAATTTCATTGCCTGAAGCTAGAAAGTTTATGCCAAAGATTCGGCAGACTGTATACAAAAATGAACAAGTAAGCGTCGTTATTTCTCAATTAGGAAGAAATGATGATGGAACGGATCCACTTCCACCGAACCGATTAGAAGTTCTAATTGGCCTTAAAGATTATAGTAAGTGGAAGGAAAAAATCACCAAACAAGAACTGCTACTGCGGATGAAAAATGATTTGGAAGCAACGTTACCAGGTGCCCGTATTAGTTTTTCTCAACCAATTATGGACAATTTGTCCGAAGCAATTATGGGAACCATTGCTGACCTTGCTGTCTTTGTATCAGGTAACGATCTCAAAATCATGCGTGGCATTGGCAATGAGGTTCTAAAAGAAATCAAAGAGATGAAGGGTGCCAGCGAATTTGGGATCGAACAGGAAGCAGAAAGTCCTCAGCTTACGATTAGCATCAACCGTGAAGCTGCTGCACGTTTTGGTATCAATGTGATCGATATCCAACAAATGATCGAAGCTGCCATTGGAATGCAAAGGATTAGTACATTGTATGAAGGTCCTTCTGATATTCCGCCAAAAACTCCAGCGAGATTTGGAATTGTGGTTCGATTTTCGAAGGATTATCGTGCATCCAAACAGGCGATTGAAAATATGCCGATTATCTCCCCAAAAGGAGAAAGGATCCCATTATCTCAGTTAGCTGACATCGAGGTAATTGATGGGCCTACTATGATTTTTAGACAAGAAGGGAGACGGGTAGTTACAGTGCGAACGAATATCCGTGGTCGTGATCAGGGAGGATTTGTTTCTGAACTCCAAAAACGAGTGAAGAAGAAAATCAAACTTCCAGATGGATATGAAATTCGTTTTGGAGGACAATACGAAAACCTATCACGGGTTGGTAAAAAACTAGCAATTGTTATTCCAATCACCGTTCTGATCATCTTTGGTGTATTGTATATGTTGTACCGAAACCTAAAGTATGTTTATGTTGCACTTGCATGTATTCCACTCTCTTTGCTTGGTGGTATTTATGCGTTACTTCTCCGTGGATATTACTTTAACGTATCAGGTGGTGTTGGGTTTATTTCACTTTTTGGAATTGCAACTATGGCTGGAGTACTCTTTGTCTCTAGAACCAATCATTTACTCATTGAAGAACCAGATATATCAACAAAAGCAGCTGTCAAAAAAGCAGCAGTAATCCAATTACGACCAATGCTTATGACTATGTTACTAGCGTTACTTGGCTTAATTCCAGCTACTTTAGGAACAGGTGTTGGATCTGACGTTCAACGACCACTAGCAACTGTTATTGTTGGAGGATTGTTTTCTGCGATGTGCCTAGTATTAACTATTTTACCTTCTCTTTACTTAGTTGTAGTGGGTGAAAGAAAACCAAGCGCGAAAGAATTAGAGGAAATGAGTCATAAAAAACACATTCCTTTCCTTGATTTTGTCAATGAATTGAGCGAAGAACCTCTTGAAGAAGAGGAAGATAATGATGAACCAACTTCCAAAAAGAAGAAAAAACCTGTTAAAAAAAGGAAAAAGAACTAAGGATATTTCTCTGTATCATTAGATTTGAAAATAAGAAAATCGAGTGTATAATTCCCTCTGGAGATAATCCAGAGGTTTTTTTGGAATTCCATTTTGACTCAACAAATTTAGATTCGAACCGTAGCTGCCACAACAAACAATCGCTCCACTCTTGTCCGTTTATTTTGATCTGTTTCAAATACAGAATCCATCGACTCCCTCTGGATCGCTTCAAATCGTAAAAGACCAGGTGACCATTGGAGTAAATCGAATGTTACCGTATAACCGTTTGTTAGAAAACCATTCCGAGTATAAGTTTGTACTAATACTTGTTTTGGATCATAAAATCGTTCGAGTCTAAAACTCAAACGAAAAAGATCTTCATAACGAAAACTCACCCAAAAAGTTCCATGATACCATTGGTTAAATACTTTTGATTCCCGACTAATATAGATTGGCAATCTAGGATTAATTTCCTTCCACCAAGGTTCATATGATAAAGATTCGTTTGTTTTTTGTGCTCCCACATCGCCAGAAAGAGCAAAGGATAACCAATCTAATGCTTTCCATTCCAAAATTGTATTGTTATATAATCGAGTTTGTTTCCTTTCAAAATCAGGTGCTTCATTTCCAACAAATTGATTCGCCGTAATAGTAAAATTGGGAAAAAGGAAATATTTAAACTGAGTCCCGAGCGATTTATCTTTATTTTGATCAGTGATATTTTGCCAACCATTCATGACATGAAACTGAAATTGAAATTTTTCTGTGAATTTTGTTGTGATTCTGACTCCAGACGAATAATAAGGTACGTAGTCAAGAGCCATAGCTCTCGTATAATTCCAATTATCTGAAGAGATCCAAGACTCATGCCCAATGTGCCCAAAATAAATACCAGCATCTAACCAAGTGTTCTTGGTTAACTTCAAACCAACATATGCTTCCTGGATGTGTTTTACTGAATTTTGATTAGAACTAACATCGCGACTGATCTCACCTGCATAATTAGTATTCACAGATGTTCCAAACTGAAAAGCTAAACGCCCTCGTATTTTTTCTTCTTGCCATTTCGCATCAACAAATCCTAAATTTATATTAAATTCATCATTTCGAACAGCTTGTGTAGTATATTGTCTTTCTTTAGAATTGGGGTGATTCCCATTATGAGAATAATATGTGTCAACGAAAGCACCAAACTTTAAACTATTTGGTAAAACTAAATTTAAATCTCTCACCTCATTGGTATTAGTTGAGAGATTGTTTTTTTTCTGATTGGAATCTTTATCTTCTATTTGTTGGTTAGTATTTGTTGAAGATTCTGCTCCTAAATTTTCTGTTCCAAAAAAAGAAACAGAAAAAATCAAAACTAATAAATAGACATGAGTTAGATATCTCATAAAAATCCGCCCAAAAATGAGCGGAGTTAGATTTATTTTTTCAGTAATTCTTTGATTTCCTTTGGAAACCCTAACAATTCTTCTGGAACTTTAATTAGTTTTTTACGATAGTTCTTTTTGTACTCTTTCTTGAATTTGGTATGACACGATTTGCAAGTTTCATCTGGTTTTCCGACTGCAAGCTTGGCATCGATGATTTCCTTCCATTCTGCCTTTTGGTCTTCTGGTGCCATATCAGGAACTTTTTCAAGAATCTTGTTGAGATAATCAGCGTTATCTTTTTTGTCATACAACTTGGTCGCAGGTTTTGTATAATCTTCCATAAAATCATGAAGATTCATTTCTGTGACAGACTTTGATTTTTTTTCAGCGTTTAGTACAAACCCGAAAGAAACAAATAACAAACCTAAACTCAAAAGTATCTTTACTTTCATATCTACCTTCTTTCAAAATCCTATGGTTGGATCGAATGGGAATCAAGTCTGTTTTTACGCATTAATTCTGATCCTAAACCAAATTTTTTGACCGATTCCAAATTCACACGGCCAGTGTATTCGTCCTCATAATCGGCTAATTGTTTCACAAAGTTTGCATCCAAACCTGCTAAATATCTAGTTTCTGGAAAAAATAAATATCCCTTCGCCCTTCTGGGCGTGAAAGGAAAATGAATCAGTGAAAGATAATGTTCCCATGAATTTTTTTCATTTGGAATTGATTTCTCAAAAGCGCGAACTCCCCTTTTCACATGTTTAATTTCATCTTCAAAAATATAAACCATGATATCAGAAGTGATATGGTCATTAAAAAAGGAAAAAACTTTTGCATAAACTTGTGAATAATCTAAATTTGCTCCTTCAAATGATAATGACATAACTGCTGAAAATGACTCTAAGGTTTGAAACTGACCCAATTGTTTCCAAAAAATATAATTGAGTGGTATATCTCCAAATTGTACTCCAAAATCGTTCATTCGATTCAAATACATCCTAAAATGAACTTGTTCTTCTTCGATGGTTTTGATCCAACCATTCCGAATGGATTTTGGAGCATCTGGAAAAGCTAAGAGGGCCCATGCAAAAAGTTCAATTGCCATTAATTCATGATTGGCAAAGTGATGGAGTGTGAGTCCACGATTGGATTCAGAATTTAAATGTTCAAGCCTCGGAATTTTTACTTTTTTATCAGAAAATTGAAGGTGTAAACTCCTTCCTGGTTTTTCAATTCGAAGGGATTTTGTTTCACCATCTTCTTCCCAATGTTTTGGTGGAGGTACTAATTTATCTTCCAGATTCGGAGCAAGTAACAAATGTTTTGCGTAATCGGCGATTTTCATTAGTTTAATGTATTTCGAAAATGGATTTACAAAAATTCGAAATCAAATGTAATTAAATACAAATTCAATGAACTCTTCTATTTCGAAAAGTCCGAATTTTTATGAATCAGTCTATGCAGTGGTAAAAAAAATCCCAAAGGGAAAAGTAACTACATATGGTCATATTGCATTGTTACTGGGGAATCCTAGAGCTGCACGTGCAGTTGGGTATGCTCTCAATTCATTAAAAAAAGACAGAGAATCAAAAATTCCGTGGCAACGAGTTATCAATCGGCAAGGAAGAATATCATTCAAAGGTGATTTGTTTCGTGCTAATTTGCAAAAAAAAATCCTAGAAACTGAAGGTGTTTTCTTTGATTTAGACAAAGATCAATTAGATTTTGGCAAGTACGGATGGTTTCCTTAATATGAAAAAAGAATTTCCAGTCACATTAACAATAGCAGGTTCTGATTCTGGTGGTGGAGCTGGTGTCCAAGCAGATCTCAAAACTTTTTCATCGCTTGCTACTTTTGGGACGACTGTGTTTACATGCCTTACCGCACAAAATCCAGATGGTGTCTCTGGAATTTATGAAATTTCCCCTGATTTTGTTTCCGCACAACTCCAAGCAGTATCCAGTTATTTTCCGATCAAAGCTGCTAAAACTGGAATGTTATATTCGAAAGACATCATCAAGTCAGTGGCTTCATTTTTTTATGAAAATCCAGACATACAGCTGGTCCTCGATCCGGTTATGGTTGCTACCAGTGGTGCCAAACTTTTAAAAGACGATGCGATCCAATCCCTTGTTGAAGACCTAATCCCTCTTTCAAAATTAATCACACCTAACTTAGATGAGGCGTCACTGCTTCTTGGTGAACCAATCAATCAGTATGACCAATTGGTTCCTATGGCAAAAAAACTTTTTGAAAAATTCAAAGTTCCTGTTTTATTAAAAGGTGGGCATTTACCCAATGCCACAAACGCTATCGATGTTTTGTTTGATGGAAAATCAACTTATGAATATTCAAAAGCATATCTAAAAGAGAAACATACACATGGCACAGGTTGTACGTATTCTGCAGCTATAACAGCAATGATTGCTCATGGCAAAAATCTTTCTGAAGCAATTGGATCAGCAAAAGAATATTTACATTTAACCATCGAAGATGATATCCTAACGGGTCCAATCCACCATTTAAACCATTTCCCAGAACCTATCAATTAATTTGATTTTAAAAAAGGGAACTCAATATTCGATATTGAGTTCTTTGATTTTTTTATCTAATGTGTTACGATTGATACCCAAAAATTTTGCAACTCTCGTTTTCGTATAACGGAACTTTTTCATTGCATATTGGATAAGACGAGATTCAACTTCACTCACAACTATTTCCATCGCTCTTCCATCTAATCCATCTAGTTGGCCTGAAGTCAATCGACCTGAACCCAAGTCCAAAGGTTCGCTACCAGAGACTGATTCCACTTGATTTGAATGTGATATTTCCACAGTGTTTTCTGGTAATTCTTCCATGTTCGACAGAATATCAGAAAAATCTTCTTCACTTAAAATTTCATCTTGAGCAAGAACCACAGCACGTTCAATGACGTTTTCCAATTCTCGAACATTGCCTGGCCATCTATATTTTAAAAGTAACCGAGAAGCTTCTCTTGAAATTCCTTTGATGGATTTATTATTATCTTTTGTATACTTTTCCAAAAAGTGATTCATGAGGAGTGGAATGTCCTCAACTCGATCTCGAAGTGGAGGAGTATTAATTTTTACAACATTCAAACGGTAAAACAAATCTGCCCTAAATTTCTTTTCTGCAACTAACTGTTCTAATTCGGCATTGGTAGCAGCTATTATCCTAACATCGACTTTTTTTGCTTTAGTCGATCCTATCGCTTCAATTTCACGTTCTTGTAATACACGAAGTAACTTGGATTGTAAATTCAAATCCATCTCACCAATTTCGTCTAAAAAGATAGTTCCTGTGTCTGCCAATTCAAACTTTCCTTTTTTATCTGTGACTGCTCCGGTGAAAGAACCTTTTTTGTGACCGAACAACTCACTCTCCAATAGGTTTTCAGGTATTGCAGCACAATTGATTTTGATAAAAGGATTTTCCGAACGTGAACTATTGTAATGAATTGCATTGGCTATCATTTCCTTTCCAGTTCCTGATTCTCCGGTAATTAAAACAGATGCTCTCGAATCAGCAACCAACTGAATTTTTTCAAACATCTTTTCCATACTCGCTGCTTTACCAATGAGTGAACCAAACTTATATTTATTTTTAAGTTCTCTCTTCAATTGAATATTTTCACGCGATATTTCTTTTTTGGCTTCTTCAACCAAGTTCTGAATTTTGATCGATTGAGAAATGATGGATGCAACCACTTGTAAAAAATCTAAAAAGGATTTGAGGTCTGTATGTTTATTTTGAACAATAAAGGCATTCACAACACCTAAAGTTGTTTGCTCACTCAAAATTGGTGCACACAATAAACTTACATTGTTTGGATCGTGTTTAAAATGAGACAAATATCCTACTCGATTTAAAAAATCAGGATGTGATGCAACAGATTCAATAATGATTGGTTCACCTGATTCATATACTTTTCCAGTAATCCCTTCACCAGGTTGGTAAGTTCCTTTTTCAATTTCTTCTGGTGATAAACCAGAAGCCGCCACAATTCTCAATAATGCTTCTTCTTTATTGAATAATACGATACTTCCTTTTTCTAAACGAAGTGATTTTTCCATCGTCACCATGATAGAATCAAAAACTTCATTTTGATCCAAGGTAGAACTCACAACTTTCGAAATTTCAATTAATGTTGCTTGGATTTTGGTTCGTTGTTCTAATGAACGAATCGTTTGTAAATTTTTAAATATTTGACCAGCTTGGTTTGCCAGTACACTCACAATTTCCAACATTTCAGGTGTAAAAGCGTTCAATCGATTTGAGTCAAGGGATATGACTCCAATGATATCATCTTCCACAATCATAGGAGCAACTAACTCTGATTTGATCTCTTCTTTAACTTGGATATAATCAGGGTCTTTTGAAACATCGTTGACCAACTTCGCTTTCCCTGTTGAAGCTGCCATCCCTGTGATCCCTTGTCCAATTTTGAGTTTGGTTTCACGCAGTAACTGTTGGTTCATCCCGCGAGAAGTGACAGCATCCAGGACACTTTGTTTTTCATCAATGAGCATGAGGGAACCCGATTCAACCGCACAAATCTGGATACAACGATCTAGAATCAATTCGAGAAGACCATCTGGGTCCTGGGTGGAATTCATGGCGGTGGCGACTTCATGGATGGATTGGATGGGATTGAATTTTTTCGCGCTCATAGGTTTTGCTCTTTGTCGTTACGGATTGCTGGAAAGGCAGACAGATTCAATTTGCTTATTTTATCAACACAATGTACATCAAGCAAACAATTAAATGCTTTTTTAATCATTTCACTTGCCTTCCTTTCGATTTCAGCAGAAAAAACAACATTTGCTTATAGATTAAGCATGAATCGTACCAGGTTTCTTGCGCTGGAAGGAAATTCTTGTAGCTTGTGAAAAAAGAAATCGGATACCTTGATCCCTGGATGGACGAGGAATCAGAATTTGAGCGGATCTGCCTACTATGCACAGAACCTCGTGTTCCCAGTGGAATCACCAAGGCTGGGCGTTTTTTCTGCCAAACTTGCCAAAGGGAATGGATTTTAGAAAAACGAAAAATCCCTCGTATAGGCAGGAATGTCCTCAATTCCGATGAAAAAACAGCCTTCCTGTTAGAGAATTTATCACTTTTTAACTCAGCTCTTGGATTGGATGATTTGATGTTTCGGTTTAGCGAACTCATATCTGATCGATTAAAAAAAGACAAAATTGCAATTTTTATCACCAATCTTGAGTTAGGTGAAATCAAATTAGCCCATTATTATTCAAAACAAAAACATTTACAAAGAGTATTCAAACGAATCAGCTTAGATTATGATTTGAGTTACGGAATTTTGGTAGAAGCAATGGCTAAACGAGAGCCTTGTTATTATAAATTTAGCGACCAGTCCCATCCATTCTATTCTTTTTACTCAAAATTGACTGGAACAAAATCACAGTTAGTTTTGCCAATCTTATATGCAAATATCGCTGTAGGCATGATTACTATCGATTATGAAGATCCCAACACTCTTGATTATATAGAAGATGAGGAAATCCTAAAAGTAGTAGTAGGTCAATTTGCCGTTTCATTAAGAAATTCACTTCTTTTTTCTAAATCTAAAAACCAATCAAAACATTTTCGAAGTTTACATACTGCAGCATTAACTTTAAGCCAACTTTATCTAAACAATCATAATGAAATGATCAGGATGATATTACTCACTTTATCCGGAATTGTAGACTCGACGATATCTTGTTTAATAGAAATATCTCCTAACGTATCCAAAGCGAAAGTGTTTAAAGTAAATCGAGATTTGGAAAATTACGAATTAAAAACACAAACTGAATCAATTGAAATCAATGAATTAAATTCGATTATTCATGCAAAAGAAATCATAACCATTGATCCTAACAAAATTCCAGTATTCCAAATTTTAGGAATTTCTGGCAAAGAATCAATTATCATTCCAGTAAACTTAGAAAATCAAACCATCTGTATTTTTATATTAGCAAAAGATGAAACTCGATTTCCTCACGAAGAAATTGAAGCGTTAAACGCCTTTGTGTCCCTTGCAAGAATCACAATGGAAAACTCGAATTTATACCAAAACCTTTCTAACAAAGAAAGATTGGAGAAAGAAATTGAAATTGCCAAAGAAATCCAAAGTAATCTGTTACCACGAAATACTCCAGAGGCAGAAGGTTTTTCTTTTGGCGGGCTTATGGTCCCTGCTCGTGGAATTGGTGGGGACTATTATGACTTCATTCTTTCACCTAACAGAAACGAGTTGTTTGTCTGCATTGGAGATGTCAGCGGGAAAGGCGTAGCAGCAGGTCTTGTAATGGCGACAGTTAGAACAATCCTACATTCACTTGTCAGAGTGAAAGACTCACCCTGGGAAATTCTAAATGATATCAATAATTATCTTTACTCAAGTTATCGAGACGCAATTACTCCTCGTTTTATGAGTATGATTTTAATTCGTTGGAATCTGATTTCAGATGAAGTCGAAGTATCTGGTGCTGGGCATGGTAATTTTTATCATTACCAAGTTCAGACAAACTCCCTAAGCTCAATTGAAACTGGTGGAGTCATATTAGGAATCAGTCCTGATATTTCACGATTCAAAAATGAGTCTAAATTGTATTTTAAAGCTGGGGATACAATTTTACTCTATACCGATGGTGTGACAGAAGCACTGAATGCTTCCGAGAAACAATTTGGTGAACTTAGTTTGGAAAATAGTTTCTTTCGAAATATCAATTTAGAACCCAAAAAGATTTTAGAGAATATCTATTTGGACCTAAAAGAATTTGTCAAAGAACAGGAACAACACGATGATATCACAATGGTGGCAGTGAGGAAAATATGATTCCAGAAATTCCAGCTTCTATTTCCAATCATTTTGAGTCCATGCTCAAAAGAATGGGAAACCAATTGCCTAAGGAATGGATCAAAAACAAAACAAAGTTTTTACTCTCTTACTCTGGAGGCAAAGACTCAAGCATCCTTTTGTTATTCTTAAAATATTTAAAAGGCAAATACCAAATTGAAACTCCTCACCTTTTTTATCTATCTCACGGGATCAGAGACATTCAAAACCAAGAAAAGGAATTAGAATCTTATATTCAAAACTTTGAATTTTCGTTTCACATTGTAAAAAAAAAATCCCAAAACTATCTTTTAAGCTAAAAAAAGGATTAGAAGAAACGGGAAGATTAGTTCGTTACCATGAACTCAAAAAAATAAACAAAAAAATTCCGTCTATCATTCTCACTGGTCACCACTGTAAAGACTATACTGAATCTATTTTTTTACATCTTACAAGAGGTGGTGGGAAAAAATCCTTTTATACTCTACCACCATTTGATGGAGAAAGATTTTTGCCACTTGTCTTCTTAGAAGACCAAGAATTGAAAGAATTGTATCAATTTGTTTCAACGAAAATGACTATTTTTGAAGATGAATCAAATATTGATCCCATCTACAAAAGAAATAGAATTCGTATGGAATTAATTCCAATCCTTGAAAAAGAAAAATGGAATTTTTTTAAAACCTATTGGAATTTTCATGATCGTTCGCAACTCAATTTACAATTTGATGGCTTCACAAAACAATTTCAAACTATTACTCCTCACCTATTTCGAATTCCTCATGATACTTGGATTAGTTTAAACCTTCCTTCAAAAAAAGAATTAATTGATTTTCATTTAAACCTGATGGGTATGTATCCATTATACAAATCTGGTTTTGAGAATTTTCATCTTCAGTCAGAAGGTGAAAGAGCATTTTTAGAAAATAAAAACTGTTATTTGTACAAATCAAAGTTTGGTGATCTTTTTATAATCGATAAAAAATCTCCTGCTTTTAAAAAAGCAGTTTCTTTCAGAGATGGTCACACCTTAATCATTGAATGGAATCAAAACCGATTTAAAATCAATGACCCAGATGAACGTTACAAACTTGGATCTTGGCACCATGGGCAAAAAATTCAGATTCGTTCTGGAAATAAAGAAATTTCAGAATGTATGCGAGAGAATGGTATTCCTTTTTTCTTAAGAACCTTTATTCCTATCCTTTATTTTGAAAATGAACCGATCCAAATTTTATTTTCACTCTTTTCAAAAAACGAAAAGAATTATCCCAAACGAATCTATTTAGAAAGATGAGCTAGATGCATAAATATTCGAAAGAAATACCATTCCCAGAGACAAAATTTTTCACTTCAATTGCCAAATTGGATGAAAAGGAAGAATTAGATTCTGTTCCTTCAATTGCATTTATGGGTAGGTCAAACTCTGGAAAATCAAGTTTACTCAACGCATTGTCAAATCATAGGGGGCTTGCAAAAGTATCAAAAACACCAGGTAAAACAAAACTCATCAATATTTTTAGAACCAAAGTTGGATTCAATTTGGTCGACTTGCCTGGATTTGGTTATTCAAAAGCTTCTCATAAAGAACACAAAGATATGATGAATCTTTTGGAAGGTTTTTTAAATTCGTGGAAACAATTAAAAATACTTTTTATCTTGTGTGATTCTCAAAGAGATTTTCCAGAAGAGGAATTATCAACAATCGAAGTTGCAATGGAAAAAAAAATCAAACCCGTTGTGATACGAACTAAAATTGATAAACTAAACCAAAGTGGCCAACACAAAGTGAGGACCGAAATGGAAGCTGCAATGAATGAAATTGGTATTCCTTTTCGCGTGTTTTATCTTTCGGCAACGACTGGAAGAGGGATTGGCGAATTGAGGGAGTTTATTTTAGAAACACTTGGAGTTCAAACAAAAGTGTCTAATGTTGAACCAGAACGTGAATCCAGTTGATAATTCATCATTCCAAAAACATTTGATGCCATCATCTTTCTAAAATCAGTCAGGAGAGCAAATGTCTCTTTCAATTGTTCTTTGATGCGAAGCAGACGTACTTCCTCTTCTAATCGTTTTTTTTCAGATTCTAATTCTTTTTGTCTTTCTGATGATTCAACTGCTGAAGATTTTTTACTTTTTTCAGATTCTAATGAAGATTCTATCTCTTTGATTTTGGATTCTAAATTCTTTTCGTAATTTCTTTTTTGGATTTCTTTTGGATTGTTGCGTTCCGTTTTATCAGAAACCTTATCTTTTCTTTCTTTTTCTTCCTCGAGTTTTTGTTGGAACAAATCTTTGATTGACTTACCGTCGGAGTAAGGCACTAAACTTGGATCTTCGTCTTTAGTATTTGGTTTTGTGATCGCATGTGTTTCACCACTCACAGCCACCATTCGTCCATCGCGTAACTCATAATTGATTTTGACCTGGACAGATTGCACTTCCCTGCCTTCGCGGAAAGCCTCATTTTTGAATTCTTGCGCATGCCCTAATTCATGAGAAATGACATGTAATGCCGATAAAGTTTCTGGAGCACTTTCTAATTGGCCATGACCGATATAGCTCACCCGTCGATCTCTTTGGAGATCTGCATTCAAACGATTGAATGAGGAGTCTTCTATTCTCATGGAAACCTAACCACCTAATGGGTACTTCGGTTTGTAATAAGAAAAGATTAGTACGAAATTGTATTTTTGGAAAGTAAAAACTCTCCCAAATGAATTGGGAGAGTTCTAAAAATGAATCGAATTTTATGGACCTTGTCTCACACAACGGACATAATTCCGTTGCGTTTTGACTACAGAACGTTGTACACCATAGGATTGTCTGTCAAAGGAAATGGCAAATGCAGTTTCTCCAGGTAAGTCATCTTGGTTAGACCAAGCAGTCCAATAATCTTCTTCCTGGGTGGACGGGAAAAATTGCAAAGTGGCTGCCCGACCTGGGATCACTAACCTTTGGAATTCAATTGGAGTAGGAATGCGCCAAGAAGCACCCAAAAAGTTACTATTTTGACAAGCTGCATATAACTCGCTTGTTCCTAAAATTCCGATAGAAGAAAATCCTTGGATCACTTGCGGAAACGAAATGGAATTACATGCATGTGTTTTGGAATCACAAAATGCAACTTGGATCGCACCAGCACGATTGGAATCATAAGGATTGTAAATAGATCCCTGTGGGGCACCCAAACAGTCGTTAAATCCAGATCGGTAAATTTGACCGTGGGTACATTTCTGCCAAATCAAATTGGTGATAACATCCGTAACAGTTCCGTTGCCGTTGTCCCGCAAACTTTGGTTTGCGATAAGGCCTGCAAAGAGTTGGTTGGTTTCTTCTGGGCTTAATCCATAGATATCGTCTACAGGTTTCATTTCACAATTGATGAAAAAAGAGAAAGCCAAAAGAGCAAAACAGGAATGAAGTATTTTCATAATCTTAAAGCGCTCCCTTAGAATATGTGGTTAAAATTGATAAACGTTTGTCTATCTTCGTTCGAGATAGCATGATCGAAATAGATAACAGTTGCTTGGTTCCAAGGAATCCTGAGTCCAATACCTCTCGAATGTTTATAGTTTTTCAAGTTTGCATCTTCTGTTCGATCCCAAACACGTCCTACATCATAGAATGGTACCAATTGGAAGTCAAAATGTTGGCCACCAAATTCAGCTTCTGCAAATTTCCATCGAACTTCAAAGTTTGCGTAAGCCATCGTTTGTCCCACAAATCGATCTTGTTTGTAACCACGAATGGTTGTTCTACCACCAAGACCTGACTGGTTAACTTCTGTCCCCCACATGTTACGGTATTCGTAAAATGGCGCATCTCCATTCGTTTGAATCATGGATCCGCGTGCCGCGATCACAAATTTTTCCAAAATTTCTGGAGGTTTATTCGTAAACCATGTAACAGGACTTATGAAAATACGGGCAGAAACTAAGTTTTTATTAAATTCAGAAGTTGATCCAATTGCTTTTGTGGAACGTTCGTGAGTGTATTCTAAGAACAATCCTCGGTTCGGGTCTGGTTCAAAATCACGAGTGTCATAAACGATACCAGCACGGATTGTATTCGTGTAACCACCGTTAACACCTCTAATTTTACCATCTTTATCATCCCGAGTTAACTTTGTTTCCCCTTGTGGAGTAGCAAATGTCCGGTCTACATCTAATAGTCCAAGGATTCCGTCAGCAGGTCCAAGGTATGCATTATTGTTCACACCATCAAATCGACGGATGATTTGTTTTGATAATCGGACACCAGTGACTGTCCGGAGTGTTCCACCAAAAAAGGAATACTCACCCGAGGTACTGAAGTTAGGGTTTTCAATGTCATAACGATTGTATTTATTATCACTGACAATGGGAGCTTCACCAATACCAGCATCCCCTGGCCTTCTGAAGCTTAAATTATCTTCGTAGTCGGAAAAAGGTGCATTTCTACGGATTCTACCGTTTGGATCGTTTCGTTCGAGATACGAAAGTGGTTGGAGTGTTCCTTCTCCTAATCCAAAATACAAGGAATTTGGATTTCTTTCATAAACCAAATCAGCACGTAACCGCCATTTCGTGTCAAAAATATACGGTGCATCCAAACTCAATTGGTGATAAGGTGCTCGTTTGGTAGTATTAAAATACTGAGCAAAGATCCTTACACGATATGGAGTGTATTCAAACATAGGGGAAGTTCTGTTCCCGTTGTAAAAATACAATACACGCGCACCGTATCCAATCCCCACATTGGGATCTGAGTTGATGAGAGGGAGCCCAGTGAAGTAACCACCCTCTTTTTTATTTTTAAAATCACGTTCACTCAATCTCTTTTTTTCAGAGATTTCAAACGGAAGGTCGGTTCTAGGTGCTCGCTCCTGCGCAAAAACACTTGTTACCAGGGAAAAAAATAACAGAAGTATGAAACTTCTCAAAATAGAATTGTACATTCTCTACCTATTCGCCAAAGAAACTGCCTTACTCTGGGAAATTTGCAAAATATGTCAAATAGATTCGAGAAATTATGTTTTTTCCAATTCGATTCTGTGTAAAATTAGAAGAACTTCGTCCTGTTGGACAAGTGCCCCTTGCTCCTTTCTGATTTCTTCGACACGGCATGGGTAAGGAGCTTTGATCGCATTTTCCATTTTCATCGCTTCCAAGATTAACAGCGTTTCCCCTACTCTGTGTTCACTTCCCACCTTCGTAGAAATTTGCACTACTTTCCCTGGCATCGGACTTTTGATTTCTGGAGACGTTTGCCCAGCCATTTCATAATTTCTCTCTGTTAGTTTGGCACTCCAAGTTTCCCCTTTCCAATGGAAAAAAATTTGGTTCTTAATTTTTAGGAACTTCAGTAAGGAACCATCTTTCATTTGCACTGTGGGCAATTGGTTGTCTTTGGCTTTGAAACCTTCAACAAAGGTATCCATTTGGATGGGAAAGGATTCATTCCCAATCCTAACACGGATTGAGTTTCCATCAACATGGACAGAAGCAGGTTTTGATTTTGTTTCGAATAAAAAGTCCATAATGATTTTCCTTAAGGCATCCAGGGATCAAGAGTTTGTTTTGATGAGAAAAATAGACCTGCAAGTGCAAATTTAAGCTCATCCTTTGTGTTCTCTTTCAATAGTTGTTCTTCATGATCCGCAATAAAGTGTGTGGAGACATTTCCTTTGGCAAATTCTTCTGTTGACACTAATTTTTGTAAGAACTGTAAATTGGTTTTAGGACCAAAAACAATTGTTTCGGATAAACATTCAATAAGTCGTTCAATCGCTGTTAATCGGTCTTCACCCCATACGATGAGTTTTGCAATCATAGGATCATAATACATAGTTATTTCAGAACCTGTCACTACACCAGAATCAATGCGTAAGTCTTCTCTTGTGGGAAAAGATAAATGATGGATTTTTCCAATCGATGGTAAAAATCCTTCTTTGGGATCTTCAGCATAAATACGTACTTCAATGGCATGGCCTTTTTGAGAAGGAGACTTTAGGCTGGGAAGAGGTTCCCCTTGGCAAACTCGAATTTGCCACTCCACCAAATCAAGTCCAGTTGTCATCTCGGTGACTGGATGCTCCACTTGCAAACGTGTGTTCATCTCTAAAAAATAAAATTCACCCTTCTCACCTAATATGAATTCTACGGTTCCAGCACCTTCGTATTGGACTGCTTTACCTGCCATCACGGCTGCTTCAGCCATCTTGGATTTTAATGAAGGTGAAAAATTGGGAGCGGGAGTTTCTTCTACTACCTTTTGGTGGCGCCTTTGTAAGGAACAATCCCTTTCATGTAAATGGATAATATTTCCATGTGTATCACCAAAAATTTGAAACTCAACATGCCTTGGGTTCACAATGTATTTTTCTAAAAGAATTCGATCATCTCCAAAGGCAGACATCGCTTCTCGTTTTGCAGATAATATTCCTGCTTCCAGTTCGTCGGGTGAATTGATTCGGCGCATCCCTTTTCCACCACCGCCAGCACTTGCTTTTGCCATAACCGGATAACCAATTTTTTCTGCTTCCTTTTTGAAAACAGACATCTCTTGGGATTCCCCTTCATACCCTGGGACAACCGGTACGCCACTTTTAGCAACTAATATGCGTGAGCCGATTTTGTCTCCCATCGCTTCAATCGAATGTGGTTTTGGACCAATGAAAGAAATTCCATGTTGTGATAATTTCTTTGCGAAGTCTGTATTCTCCGATAAAAAGCCGTAACCTGGATGCACGGCATCTGCACCTGTAGCAAGGCAAGCCTCAATGACTTTATCAACATTTAAGTATGACGAACGTGCATCCGTTCCGCCAAGTGGATAGGCTTCATCCGCACTTAAAACGAACAAACTTTGAGAATCGGGATCAGAATAAACGGCAACGGTTTTTATCCCCATTTTTTTGGCAGTGCGAATGACTCGTACGGCTATTTCACCACGATTGGCGATAAGTATTTTTTGGATCGGCTTCATATGAGTAGGTTCAAAACTGAAGAATAGCGAAAATAAATCAACAGAAAGATCGTAAGTGAATTGACCATCTTCTAAACTCACAAATTCTTTTTTTATGCTGAAGTTGTTTTTCAAACCAAGATTTTCAGACCGTATTTTTTTAACATATGTATGTTTTGGGTTTTTGACTCTTTTCCTTCACCGGATTTTGTTCTTTTATGTATATTCCTATCGATTGGATGAAATCAATTTTTTATTAATTCTTAAAGCATTCCTCATTGGATTTCGTTTTGATTTTGTTACCGTCTCGATATCGTTAGTTGGATTTTATATACTTTCGATTTGGGATACAGTTTCAAGGTATCAGTTTTATCGAAATCTATGGGTTGTTACACCACTAGTTATATATCCTTTTTGTGTATTACATTTATTTGCAGATTTACTTTATTTTGAAAATGCAAATAAACATATTGGTTATGAAGCCATTGTTTTTTTAGGTGATTTAGATGTATTGATTGTATCCGCATGGTCTGAAGCTCCCTTTAAAATTCTCTCCTTCTTATTTCTCATTTTATTGTATATTCTAGGTATTCGATTTTGGTTTCGTAAGAAAAAGATTGGATACCAAGTGAATGAAGCAGAATCAAATCGGTATTCAATGACAAAATCGATTTTATGGATTTTGTTTTTTTTCATTGGTTTACGCGGAGGACCACAAGAATCACCACTGAGAGCAAGTGAAGCAATCATTTCCGAAGATGCTCTTATCAATCAAATTGCATTAAATGGAATTTACACCACCATCAATGATTTCAAAAGCCAATCAATACCCAAACACTTAAAAATGAGTGAGACGGATATGATTTCGATTGTCAGAGACGAAATCCAATTTGATGGATCCCAATTTTTAAATGATCCAAACTTTCCATTGTTGCGAAAAATCAATGAAAGACCCGGTAAAAAACCAACAAACGTGGTTCTAGTGATCCAGGAATCTTGGACTGGTAAGTTTGTTTGGCCTGTCTCGGATGGTTATTGGTTAGGGAAGGAAATAACCCCGTATTACAATCAATTGGCGAAAAAAGGACATAGTTTCCGGAAGTTTTACGCAAATGGCGGAAGGACGAGTAATGCACTACTCTCTGTATTAACCAGTATTCCGGATAGACCAGGCCTTACCGCGATTCGCACACCTCAAATCCTTAGCCACTTTTCAGCTATTGGAAATATCTTTTCTGAGTTAGGTTATGAAACAAGTTTTATCACTGGAGATGATTTAAAATTTGATAGTCTTGCTACAATTTTACCTCACTTCGGATTCAAAACTTTAATTGGTAAAGAAGATTTCCGGAAGTCAGGGTTGTACCAAATTGGAGCATGGGGATATGATGATGAGCACCTTTATTCCAAAGCCATACAAGAGATGGATATTTACCAAAAAAATAATAAACCGTTTTTAATGACAATTCTCACCATGACAACACATTACCCTTATAAAGTTCCAAATCCTAAGTATGAAATTTTTGATTCAAGTGTTACTGATTTCGATTATCTAAACACTTATCATTATTCGGATGCTGCCTTAGAAGGATTTATGAAAGAAATTCAAAAAAGAAAATATTTTGATGATACTTTATTTGTATTTGTGGGGGATCATACCCATCATAGGTATTTATCTTATTACGAAGATAGAATGGTGCCTTTTTTATTATTCTCACCAAAATACATTAAACCAAAGTTAGACGAAAGAATATCTTCTCAACTGGATGTGTTACCAACAATTTTAGGAGTGATTGGTAGAGAAACGTATTTTTCTGGATTTGGAAAAAACCTAATGGCTCCGAATGTAAAATCAGGAAGTACTTATTTTGCCTATGGAAGTGCTTGTGGTTGGATAGATGAAGAAAAAATTCTTTACCAAAGTGTTGACGGAGACACCCAATTTATTTTTCAAATGGTGCCTCCTTATGCAGAAGATCCAGTTTGTAACCCAAACCGTACAAATTGTACGAATCAAACATTAAAAGCAAAAGCTTTTTTTAATTTGTCACTTGAGCTGATGAATCGCAATGCCATTTACCCTTTGGAAGGACGATTACGGTACTCCAGGAAATGAATCCACATATTTCACTTTAAAGTCAGGAAAACTTGTCACAATTTGGACTTTAAAATCGGGGAAACTTGTCACCTCTTGCCACTGGCCACAGTCAGAGGGAAAACTAGTGACTTTTTTTACCTTTAGGTCTGGAAAACTGTCGACAATCTGAACTTTAAAATCAGGGAAACTTGACACAAACTGCACTTTGCCAGCCAACTTTTTGCCTTTGAATGTACAATCGGATCCAACTTCTCCTGCAAATAACCCAACCGTCAAAATCATAGTCAGTAAAATAAAAAAGAAAGGTTTCATCTTCCCTCCAAAATTTAAGAAATAAATTCTCGATTTATTTTTAAGGATGTCAATCCTTTTGTTCATGAATTCTGAATCTGCCATTTTATTCACTCAATGTTTGCAAAATGATTTCACATCGCTTTTGGATAAATATGATCCACTTCCCAATTCATTACACATCGGCTATGCAGAAGCCAATCGATTACTCGGAGAAATGGTCGAAGATGGACCTGTATTTTCCCTTATGGATTGGGCATACGAAACAGAGCCAAACCGTTTAAAATTAATTCACATTCGTGATTGGCACGATCCCAATTCAAAATCACAGGAAGACCATCTTATACAATTTGGATACCATTGTATTAAAGATACAAAAGGAGCTGAGTTTGTGTTTGAAAATTGGATTCAAAAAGATCCAAAACGAGCAGAGATAATTAATGCCTCAGGATTAAATGACTTTGTAGATACAAATTTAGAATCCGTTTTAAAACCTTACAAAGGTAAACCGATAAAAGTTGGAATTACAGGTGTTTGGACCGAAGCAAAAATAACCTTCCTTTGTTATGATCTTAAAACAAGATACCCAGAGTTTGAATTAGCAGTTTGTTCTGCCCTAACCGCAAGTTCCTCTTTATCTATGCATTTTATTGCATTGGATCAGTTGAAACAAATTTTAGGCGTACAAGTGTTTTCTTCAATCGGTGCATTTACAGAATTTTTAACTGGTGAACAACCAAATGTAGTGAAACGAATTTCCACTAATGCAAGGATCTCAAGTGAAAAACTAAAATTAGATCCAAAGTATCCTATCTCTGATCTTGATAAACAAATCTTGCTCTATTTATTTCGTGATTGTAAGGAAGTTGAGTTCAAAACGTTGGATGGAGGATTTTCAGGTAACGTCGTTTTAAAATCAAAATCCACCGACCATTTAGGACATGCACAAGTTCCATGTGTTGTCAAAATTGGAAGTCGCGACTTGATTGCAAAAGAAAGAACCTCCTTTGAAAGAATCCAAGAAGTATTAGGAAATAATGCACCTTCAATTGTCGACTTTTGTGAATTAAATGATCGTGGGGCAATCAAATACCGTTATGCAGCAATGTTAGACGGAAATGTAAAAACATTCCAAAAAGTTTACGGATCGATGGCTGATGGATCTGGACTTGATCGTGTCATTGACATCGTATTTGGTGAACAACTAGGACGTTTGTTTGAAGCTGCCTCTACCGAAAAACTTAATTTGTTGGAATATTATGATTTCCAAGCAAAATATGCAAAATCGGTGAGATCGAGAGTAGAATCAATATTAGGTGGACCACAGACGAATGATACAATTCGTATATTGCCTGGATATGAAGTGGGTAATCCATGCATATTTTATGAAAAAGATTTACGAGCACTCAAAGAGTACAATGCAATTTCACATAACACTTCTTATGTACATGGAGACTTGAACGGAGCCAATATCATAATCGATGCACAAGAGAATGTATGGATGATCGATTTTTTTCATACACATCGAGGCCATATCATACGTGATCTTTTAAAACTTGAAAACGACGTATTATATATTTTTTGTAAAATTGAAACAGAAGCAGAATGGAAAGAAGCGTTGATTCTCACTGAAATTTTACATCGCCAAGAAGATTTAGGAATTCCACTTCCATTCGAGGCACCAAAAGAATTATCCAATGATAAATTTAGAAAGGCTTATCGCGTTGTCGCAAAACTCAGGTCCTATTACCCCCGTTTAGTGAAACTTGACCGAGATCCATACCAAATGCATGTAGGTGCCTTACGATATGCAATGCATACAATTTCCTTTGATGAATGTAATGAATGGCAAAAGAAATGGGCTTTGTATGTTGGTGCTAAACTTATTGATAAAATCAAATCCTATATACAAAAATCAAAAGTTTTACGCATTGATTATTTAAATTCGATTCAAAACGAAACAATGGGATCTATCTCAAACATTGGACTTACGATTTTACCTGGAAGAAAAGACCGTGGAAGGGTGCTCCAAGATGATTTACAAACCATCAAAAACGAAGGGATCACTCATATCTTAAGTCTGATCACGGAACAAGAATACATCCAATATGGAGTGACTGATCTAAAATCTGAAATTCCTAAACTAGGATTGGAGCAAAAACAATTATCAATTTTGGACCAAAAAGTGCCAAATCTCTCTCAAATGAAAGAGATCGTCGAATGGATGGATTCGGTCTTTTCCAAAAAACAAAAAATTCTTATCCATTGTGTTGGTGGACTTGGCCGCTCGGGAACGGTTGCATGTGCGTATTTGATTTGGAAGTACAAAATGGATGCAGAATCAGCAATTCAAAAAGTGAGAGAATCGAGAAGTGAACGTGCTGTTGAATCACACGAACAAATTCGATTCTTAGAATTATGGGAAAAAACGATACGTAACTAGGTAGAAAGTAATTTTTTCCTTTCTACTTCTAACATACCGTCTAACTCTTGTTTTTTGGAGTGCATCAATCGATATAGATGGTCTTGGAATTCTTCCCAATTTGAAAAATCACTTGGATTGTGGATTCCAAGTCCTAAATATCCGATAACATTTCCTTTTTGGTATTCTTGGTAGGTAGTGATGCCTGACTTCACTGCTACAAATACAGGAATTTTTTGGTCAAAAGCAATTTTCACCATCCCTTTTTTTAAAGGTTGGATTTCTTCACTATAAGTATTTTTACCTTCAGGATAAACGATATAGGATGTGGTTTTTAGTCCTTCAATTAAGTTTTTGACTGACACGGCAATTGACATCGCTTTTGAATTATCAAATACTTGCGAGCCCATAGCTGTCATCCACCAATAGGCAAACCATGCTTTTTTGATGACTTGGTTTGCTAAGAATGGTTTTCTAATCACATAACAATCGTAAGGAAAATCCATTTCATTTACATGATTTAAAAAAATCATATGACCTTTTTCTGGAACCGTGAATTCGTTAAACACTAAGACTTTTGTTTTGGTAATTTTTTTGACATCTTCGGCCCAAATTTTTGTGCCTTCTAAAAATTCTTTGATGCGTTTTTCTCGGTTCCCGGTCACCGATCGATATAATCCCCGAATTAAATACGGACTGGCCTTTCCAAATACCAATAAGGTGATTCGCAAATAAACTTTCATCACCAAACGTCCGTAGTGAACACTAAGTCCGTGTAAGTTTTTTTCAATTAAGTTGTCAACGACTGGAATTTTCGCCATAGCAACAATTAGACAAAAGAGTGGTTTCTATGGATATAAAAAAGCCCAAGAAATTTCTTGGGCAATTGATTTGGAAACAGTGTTAGATATTGTTTCTTATTGTTGCGGTGTGTTAGTAGTTCCTTGAGCTGGTTTTGCGGGAACATTGAGAGCTTTTTTACGTTCTTGATCGTATTTCATGAACACCATGTTATTGGAATCATAATCGTAAACTCGACCTCTCACGTCTGCATGGTCCACTCGATACTCTTCTGGCACTCGAACATCAAACATTGCTTGGATTCGATGGTCATACTTTACATAAGGATTCTTAGAAAAGTCATATGTAACACCATCAACTTTTACAGGTTGCCCTTCAACACTCGCACCAGTTTCATCTTTAACTGCTTCTGATTTTGCCTGTGAGTTATTGAGATAATAGTTATCATAAGGGTATTTTAATTTATAGATATTGATGGCATTGGCTTTTGAATCACGAGCAAGGTTGATTGCTCCGAAATACAACTCAATACGATACTTTCTATGTGATGGTTGTAGTTTTTGGTGTTTTTCTAAATTACGTTCCACTTTTAATGCGTTGGCTCTTGCTTCTTTTGCAAGACCTAAGTGTTTGTAACCAAGCTCCATATTCTTTTCAATGTCATACTTATTATAGCTATAATGTGCCTCTTTTGGGTCGTACATCCTTCTTTGGAATGGTGCTTCACGAGGAAGGTCCATCACATCCTGGCGGAAATAAGATCCTTTTCCATATTCAATGGAAATATCAAGAAGAGCTTTATCCAAGGGATTGTTTGGATTTTTACGTTCCATTGCTGTTTTCATCATCTCTTCAGCCCGGAGGATGTATAACTGCGAAAGTTCTTCCGTCATTTTTTCAACTGCCAATTGGCATTCGAGAAAACGTTGGTAAGCAGAAGGAAAGTTTCCTTCAAAATGGTATTGTAATCCTTCTTGGTAGATACGTTTGGCTTCTAAGTATTTTTTCATACGGAAACCTTCTTTCCCTTCGGGAGCATTTAACTCGGTAGGTTTCCCTTCCGCATCTTCCCCACGAAAGTTTTTAACGACTGGTTCAAGCTCACGTAGGTATGTTAAGAGCTCGATTCGTTTTTGGTAGGATTTACTGGAGACCGATTCCGCAAACATAGGTGCTTGCATCACGAGACTCATCATGAGAATAAGAAGGGATTGTTTCATTGCTCTGCCATTCATTCCGTTTCCGTACTTTCCTTCGTTAGAAGAATCTTACAAGTAATTTCAGGGTGTCCCCTGTGAGTATTATCGGAGATTTATGATATTGGATTGACAGATTGTATTTTAAAATTGAGCCTTTTCCTAGATTTTTCCTATGTCCCAAGCCGCTGCCCAGTCAAAAAAAGTATCTTTTCGTGCCAAAGAGTCTACAGCTTGCCCAATTTGTGATGAAAATCACCAAAAGGAGCAGATGTTCCAAGGGGGTGGTCGACTCATCGCTGGGAAATTAGCCCAAGATTTACGTCGTCTCTACGAAAAAAATAGGAAATTTGGACGTGTGAGTCCTCTGGATTATGTCATGACAGTCTGTCCGAGGTGTTTGTATTCTTCTTTTCCGAAAGATTGGAATGCACTGAACCCCGCTGACAACGAAGCGATTCGTATGGCAACCGATGCTCGCAGAAGTTATATAGAAAAAATTCTTGGTCCACTGGATTTCACACAGGACCGCCAAATCGTGTTAGGTGCCGCTTCTTATTTACTTGGGATGGATTGTTACCAATTACGTGGTGTGAGTGTTGCCCCTACACCGAAAAAAGCAGTTTGTGCGATTCGTGCTGCTTGGTATTTTTCAGACCTTCATGATGAATTCCCCCATATCGGATATGATAAAATTAGAGATTTACTCTACCAAAAAGCTGCGGTCATTTACGGTTATACATTAGAACTCATGCAGAATGGAAACGAACCTGTAGACCAAGCCGCAGGGATGTTAGGACCTGATACGGACAACAATTGGGGATTTGACGGTGTTATTTATTTGAATGCATTCCTAACAAAAAAGTTCAAAGACCAAATGGCCCCAAAACCCGAAGACCAAGTGTTACTTTTATCACGAGCTAAACGAACACTTGCTAGGTTGTATGGTTCAGGAAAAGCAAGTAAAGGAAAACCTGGTCCTATCGTGGAAATGACACGAGAGTTATACGACGAATACAATGCAATATTAGAAGCAATGGGAGGCGAGAAGTAAGGGTTTGCCCAACTACGCTCTGCTTGTCGAATATGATGGCACCCATTTTAATGGTTGGCAAAAACAAAAAAACCTACCGACAGTCCAATCTTCTATCGAATCGGCTCTAGCAATCATCCTCAGAAAAAACCCCGCCTCACGTTTGTCAGTTGCTGGGAGGACCGACACAGGTGTACATGCTCTGGGAATGGTCTGTAATTTTAAAACAGAAAATCCTATTCCCAATTTTCATAAACTTCTTGTTTCACTCAACGCACTCACTCCCAATGCTGTTTCTGTTAAAAATGTAGTCGAAGTTCCTGCTGAATTCCATGCCCGGTTTAGTTGTACTGGCAGAGAGTATATTTATAAATTATACTATAGCAAATACGAAAGTAGTTTTGTAGAGGGACGGGCATTTTGGGTCAAAAGCCATATCAACTGGGAAAAAGTGGAAAAACAACTTCAGGTGCTTGTTGGTGAAAAAGATTTCCGTTCTTTGACAAAAGCTAAGTCTATGGCTGGAAAACGAGCGATCCGAGAGATTTTGGCCATTCAATTAGAGAAACTAACCCCAGAATGGTACCAGATCCGGATCCGGGCAAACGGATTTATGCATAATATGGTACGGATTACAGTAGGAACTTTACTGGACATAGGGAAGGGACGTTGGGAATCTAGATCCATAGACTCCATTTTGGAAGAAAAGAACCGAACGCAGGCTGGTGTTACCCTACCGCCTGATGGGCTCTATTTTGTCCGCGCGTATTACGAAGATCATCCGGAAATTCATGAATTGTACAAAATCCCTCTTCCTTAGTATCCTTCTCATTTTCACTCTTTTCTCAGGTTCTCTTGCTTCTCAAACCCTTGAGGAGTATAACAAACGCCGCTATGAAATTGGAGGTTGGGTGGGAGCTGCCAATCCCATGCCTGGGACACCCACAGTGCGAGTCCTTGAAACCACTTTAGGTGGTGGTTTTTATGCAAGAATGCCTTGGCCATGGATTTTTTACACAGAAGTGGGTGGCTCCTATGCAGTGTTTTTGTCTAGATCCGAAAGGGCTTTAACGGCTATGCCTTTGTATGCCGCCCTCGCATATAAAATTCCAATCGAACTTCCGATTCAATTTTTCATCAAAGGTGGTGGTGGTTCATCTTATGTAGTGGCAAGACCTGCGGATACTGCTCGTTGGAATCCGACCGCCTTTGGTGGGTTAGAAGCTAGTTTTATTGCTGGTCGTAGAATTCGAATCGGTGTACGGTTGGATTATTATAAGATTTTTGAAACCCAAATGGATGTTCCCAATCAATACCGTTTTCCTTTAGCAAGTCCTTATGATGACCCACGTTTGCAAAACCCTGCTAATTATACCTTACAAAACGTGGATTTTTTCTATTTTGGTCTAACAGTAGGAGTTTTGTTCTGATGAAATCTTTGCGCCTACATTTTAGTTTTCTAATCCTTAGTGTGATTTTGTTTGGAAACTGCAAAACCAAATTAGACTTAGGTGAAGAATCGACTCTCCCAGTCATCTCTACACTTTTTAATAACCGAATGTTGCTTCTGCTTAAAGGAACCTATGCAACAGACAATCCACTAGATTGGAGTGAATTAAATAACGGAACGGGTGACTTATACATTGATACACAAGGGGAAGGATTAGATCCAACCATGACCTTAACAGATGTACCAAAAGCCGGCAATCTACCTATCTTTTTGGACATCGGAGAAGTTAGAATTTCTAGTAAGTATCTCAAAGGTTTGAATGAACTAACACAAATTAGAGATACAGTTGACTCCAACAAATTCTGGGATTACATTGCACCAAACCGACAAGTATTTTGTACTGTTACCTATTCTTTTGACAATAACACCTGTACGGAAAGTAATGGTGTCCTCAAAGCTTATGATTTTTTTAACGGTATCGGTGCGCAGTTTCCATCAAATGACCCTTCATCAGAAACCAATAGTTGGGAAGAGGCATTGACAGCTGGCCAACCATGGTTAGGCAGAGAATATTATTATGCCGCTATTTATTTTAGATCTCTTGTCACTGGTTTTGCACTAGACGCTGGTTTACCTGTCAGAGGTCGATTTGACAATAGACCTATTGTCAATGGTTTAAACATTGTTCCACGTAACAATTATGTGGCGGGAACGTCTACTTCTGAAAAAAGTAGCATTGTGCCAAAACTTTTCCCTGCTCTTTTCACACAATTGCCAACTCAATCAGTGCAATCCGATATGAAGATTCGTGATGGTTTTGACCCATACATTTTAGAAGTACGAGTCAATTTAAAAGAAAACTTGATGTTACATTCTTATACATCAAGCCGCTCAACGACAGTTACATATGTTGGTGTGAGTGACATCTTTTTTGACCACAAAGGGGAAGGAGATGCTGGTGGGAATTTGCTCACCCGCGCTCGGGTGATTTACCCAGAAGTGGCATCTAGTTTGACAATTTCCGGCGGTGGGAATTCACTCCTTCACTACTATGGAATTTTCCGGTTCCAAGAAACCGAATTTATCAATGTTTTGCCTTTGGCGGCGACACCTGCAAAACAGAATGCAAAAATCAAATACCTAAACCCAGGAACATATAAAGTTGTTTGTTTGGGTGACTTGTCAAAAAGAGACGGATATCCTGATACAGTTGTAAGAGAAACCGCTTTTACAATTCCCGATTATCCATTTCGACAGACATATAACGTTGATTTGGCATGCCCGTAGGAAAAAAATAGTTTCTAGTTTCATTTTTACTTTTTTTCGGTGGAGTTTTGATTTGTATTGGTAAAAGTACCAATCATATGAAAACGATTTTGTTCAAACTAAGAAACTTTCTCAGCAGAAACTCCGAAGTTACTGGCGATTTCCAATTTCCAATCAGATACAAACTGCTGTTAATTACATCAATCGTTTTACTATTCTCTATGTCTGGGGTGATTTTTCTTGCATCCTATTTTTTCAGAAAAGACAGTGAGATTCGAGTAAAAGAGAATAACATCAAAATCAATGAAATCCTTTCTTTAAAAGTTAAATCCGACTTACATTCAATTAGACAAGATGTTCACATCACTGCCTCTGCCATTTTTAGAAATAACCAATCAGCAAACAGCATTGCAAAAGAGTTATTTGAAGAGGATCAAAACTTCGTATTTATTGGAGCATATGATTCTAGTTTTAATCCAAAATTTGAATCTGTAAATGAAAACTTTTTACAAAAATACGATTATCAAAAATCGGAAGTCCAAGGTATTCTAAAAAAAATTCAACCTAAACTCAAAAAATCTTTTAGCGGAACAACCGTTATATGGAATATTAGTCCACATTTCCGAAATCCAATCCTATGTATTAGTTTTCCTTTATCGGAGACAAAAGACACACATACCATTTTGGTGACACTAGTAAAACTTGATACCTTATTAGATGCATTCCAAACATCAGGACCTGTAGAAACTTTTTTGGTAAGTGAAGACGGGAGTGTACTTGCGCACCCAGACGCAAAAGTAGTACTATCAGGAATAAATCTAAATGATTTAGCGATAGTTGACCGTATGAAAAAATCGACAGTCGACAATGGTCAATTTCGCTATGAAAACAAGGATGGAGAATTTTACCTTGCTGCCTTTAAAAAATTAGGTTTTGGAGGTGTTGGTGTTATCTCACAAGTTAGAGAAGCCAAAATATTTGAGGAAGTAAACAATATTCAAAAAAGAAATGTATACTTACTTATCATTTCATTATCACTTTCATTTATTGTTGTTTATATTTTTGCAAAATCACTTTCGACACCAATTCTAAAATTAGTTGATGCATCCGAAGAAATCCGAAGAGGAAACTATCACATCAGTTTACACGCCACTACACATGATGAAATTGGAACACTCACCAAATCATTTGTGAGTATGGGACGTGGTCTTGAAGAACGTGAAAAATTAAAGGATTCCTTTGGCCGCTTTGTAAACCAAGATATCGCTGAACTTGCAGCAAAAGGAAAGTTATCGATTGGTGGAAAACGAAAGTATTGTACTATCTTTTTTTCAGACATTCGAAGTTTTACTGCCATATCGGAAAAACTACAACCAGAAGAAGTGGTTGAGTTCCTTAACTTATACATGACCGAAATGGTAAAATGTGTCCAAGAAACAGGTGGAACTGTGGATAAATTTATTGGTGATGCTATTATGGCAACTTGGGGAGCTTTACGTGATCACAAAGAACATGCAAAGGCATCTGTTGAAGCTGCTCTAATGATGAGAGAAAAACTAATCGAATTTAATAAAAATAGAGGCACTGTTAAAAAACCAATCATTAAAATAGGATGTGGCATTAATACTGGTTATGTGATTGCAGGTCAAATTGGAAGTTCTGACAAAATGGAATACACCGTTATCGGAGATTCAGTAAACCTTGCCTCAAGAGTTGAATCATTTAATAAAGAAACGCATACGGATATTCTTATCACTGAAGCAACCTACCAAGAAGTGAAATCAGACTTTCATGTTGTGAGTATGGGAGAAATTGAATTTAAGGGTAAATCTAAAGCTCAAAAAGTTTATGCAGTACTAGGGAAAAAAACCGACCATACTGCACCAAAGAATCTGTCCGAATTACAAAAATTAGTTGGGATTGAAGCTGTCACCAAAAAGGTCAAAAAATGAATTTAGATAAACGAGATCGCTATGTTCTGATTGGCCTCACAAGCATTGCTATTTTTTTTAGTATCCTTTTTTATCTAGATCTAAATCGCAAAATTGATATCGGCGACCGAGAAGTAGTCGGAACAATCTTTTTTAAAAACAATATCGTACAAAGAAAATTTGAAGATGAAGTGATTTGGGAAAAACTGGAAAACAATAGTCCGCTCATCAATAAAGATACAATTCGATCTGAAGCGTATTCAGATGCAATCATACGTTTAAAAGACGGTACTGAGATCAATATTGATGAGAATTCAATGTTTAACTTAGATCTAACGGGCGAGGAACCTAATTTAGAATTTTCAGAAGGTTCACTAGAAGTTAAAAAGAACGATTCCAAAACAAATCAGATCAAAATCACTAGTTCCGGAAGTGAGATCAATGTAAATTCAGGGAATGTCAAAATCGAAAGAGTTAAGGACCAAGAACTTAGCCTCTTTGTTGAAAAAGGAAAAACAACTGTCAAACAAAATGGCAAATCCGTAGATGTAGAACAAGGTAAAAAAGCGGAATTCAAAAAGACTGGAATCGAAATCAAAAAAATACCGATTATTCTAACTTCACCATCTTCTCAAAAATTATTTTATGCTGAACCAAATGAAGCGAATGTGTCATTCCAATGGAAAATAGAACAAGGATTTGAATCACCGGTTTTAGAAATTTCACGTTCCCCCAACTTTCAACTCATCTATTTTTCAGAAACGATTACAGGTAACCAAACTTCAGTTAGTTTAAAAGAAGGAACTTTTTACTGGAGAGTAAAAGTAAAGAATCAAAATACCCAAGTTGTTGAAACCAGTGAGACCAATAAATTTTTTGTTTCAAAGATGGAATCATTTGTTGGTGAATCACCAAACAACGGTACAGTGATTTCATATGTTCAAATCTACCCTTTGGTGACAATTTCTTGGAGTAAACTAAGTACAGCTAACTTATACCAATTTTATTTGTCCGATACAAACCAATTTCAAAAGCCACTCAAACGTATTGAAACTGTGGCCAATCAAATTTCTTTCGATGACTTAAATGAGGGAACATATTATTGGAAAGTTATCGCAAAATCATCATTTGCTGAGACAAAGGATCGGGAAACGAAAGTATATTCATTTTCTATCAAAAAACAAAATTCAATCCCTTCTCCAAAATGGCAAAGACCAAATCCAGGAACAGAAATCAGCGGGGAAGAAATCAAATTAAATCAAGCAATTCTCATTTGGGAAGGAAATGCGGAAATTCAATCCTATAACGTCAAAATAGCAAAAGATTCAAAACTTTCCAATCCTATCGCAAGTATTGAAACCACATCTAATTTTTTGGTACCAAATTGGAAACAAATAGGTCACGGTCATTTTTTTGCTTCTATCACAGGGAAGACAAAAGATGGCAAAGAAACGGAACCTTCAAGTATTTTAAGTTTTAGCATTGTTGATCAAAAGAAAAAAACGGAAGTAACCTCACCTACTGAAGAAAACAAAACGATACCACCATCGGAACCAAAACTAGAAATTCTATCACCTAACGGAACTGTGGTCCAGATGAAAGGAAAATCAAGCTTGGATTTTCATTGGAAACTGAGTGGAATTGTTGCTGATAGATTTGATTTGGTTTTATACCAACATTTCCCTGATAAAAAAATTGCAATTTATAAAGTGAGCACAAAAGACTCATTGTATCTTTTGAAAGATTTAAGTCTTCTAGATGAAGGAAGTTTTTCTTGGGATTTGAGTGTGTATAAAAACTCAAATTTTGTAATATCAAGAAAAGGAAATTTTATTTTGGCATTAGACCAATTGAAATCTTTAAAACCTACAGATATCGAATTTATCTCACCAAAACGATTGTATAAAGAAAAAAGATGAATCGACTTATAAATAAAATTTCAATTCTAATGATTGCGATTGTAACTTCTTTGTATGCGCAGGAAGGAACAAAACTGATCGCATGGAAACCAATCCCGGAAGCCAATGGGTATCAAATCCAAATCAAAGATAAATCTGGAAAATTGATTTTAGATAAAAAAATTGAGACAGCTTATCATTCTATCGAAGAATTACCATCTGGAACTTATATGGTTCGTACTGCGCCTCTAAACTTATTTAAAAAACCAGCTGTTTGGTCAAATTGGAAAGATTTGGAAATCATCATTTCTGAGCCTCCACAAATTGTAAAAGAAATAGAGAAACCTATCATTCTTCCAAAAGCAGATTCAAATAAAGAAAAAATAATTTCACCAGTCACAATCCAAGGAGAGCATTTTTTAGAAGCTACGAAAGTTGATCTCAGTATAAGAGATGAACAACTACCAATTGTTAGCAAAGAAGTGAAATCTTCTGAGCGTATTGAGCTAAAAGTGGATACTACAGAAGCAAAATCAGGTCCATATGACTTGACCGTAACCAATCCATATCAAAAACCAAAGGTTGTGAAAAATTTTGTACAAGTAGAAGAACAAAAGTCAGATACAAACACAGATTCTAATAATAATATAAAAGAAAACTTGGAAGAGATCAAAAAGAATGAACGAGTAAAAACAAATTTAGATACTTCTAATCCAATTTTCATTACTAAATCGAATGATTCTAACAAACAAACTAATAGTACATCAACTTCTAAACAGAAAGTCTCATTACCGAAAGGTAAACCATTCCGAGATTATTCTTATGATGAGATGTTGGTATTCTTAGAAACAGATGTCGCAGTCAACTGTAAGAATACTAAAATACCAGCATTAACTCTAAGTGAATGCCACAAAACATACGTTATATTAAATTTCTCAAGCGAAGATAACCAATCCGTTTTTGAATTTTACAAATTGGTCAGTGAAAACGAATCCAATCGAATCAGTGCCTATCGCTATTTTTCCAAACATTGTAATCCAAAATTTAGACCAGCAATGGAAAGAATGGAACTCCAATGGAAAAATCGATCCAATTTAGATCCGGAAGAACGTCAGTCCTTGGCAGAAGAATTATCAAAATTTCGCACTTGTACTAGATAAAATTGATATCTTTTGCTTGTAAGGAATTCATTTTTTAGTCCAATAAAGAGAATGAGACATCCGTTCTACCTACTTCTCGGAATCACTTTTTTAAGTGTACAGGTACTTCATTCCGAACCATCTGTCCTAAGCCAAAACGTGAAGGAAGTGACCACACGTATCCAAGATTTAGCCCTTTACCCAAGCCTTTCAAAAAAAAGACTCTATGGTGCTGTGGCAAAAGGTGGTGCCATACGATTTGATTTAAAAGCAAGTGAAGCATCGCCGCAATCCATTGGAATTGGTGTCGCAACAGATGGGAAATTAAAAGAATGGGTTTTAACCGTGTATGCTGGTAACGGTCAGAATGAAAATCCTACCATCCTACGCAAAGAAAAGATAGAAGGTGAAACTCAATGGGTATTTGAACTCCTTGCCCCTCCTGATGAAATTACCATAGAAATTCAAAATACAAATTCGGATGCACCATTGTCAGTGGTAGAAATTGTTCATGGTTATTATTATGGATATTCTGTAGATAAAGAAAATCAGACAAAACCACAACAACAGAATCCAACAAAACCAAACCCAACAGATCCTGAAAAACTTTCACCGAATGATATTCAGAATCGAACTGAGTTTTATCGAGCACCCATCACTAAAGATTGATTTAAGTTTTTGAATATATAATCAGTATATTCATCATAACAAGACGGAGACATATGACCTGCATCACTAAACTCGTTACAAGTGTATGTAGGGTCATCATTCATATTCCAGAATGGAATTCCTTTTTGTTTATGATATTCAACGATACGCGGATACCAGTCTTCATAAACAGTACCTTCTTTATTTTCACCTACAGATACCTTTAAGTGACGAATGTGATCCATATAGGGTAATGAGAGTCTTACCCAGATGACAGCCGAAGGCACATTTAAATTTTTGGCAAGTTGTAAGGATTGATCTGTAAAACTTAGAATATTTTCAGAAAATCGAAAAGGCACTAGATACGAATGAAAATCGCCATAGGCAGACTTTTTTAATAACTCTGGAGGGAGCACTGCCTGGTGTGTCCCAGGTGTCATGGCAGATCCCTTACCTGTTTTTAAGTTTGCCATTAAATTATTACGCAAACTTCTATAAGGATATAAGAAAGTATCTTTATTTTTTGCCCGAGCAATGATCACTTCCAGTTTTGGTCTATATTGATATGCACGAAACATTCGTTTGGCGATAAGTGTAGAAATATCATCTGTCGAAAATAAAGAAAAATGTTTTAAAACAAAGGATACATTAAGTCCATTGGTGAGTGTTTCATCTACTTTTAGTGTGGCTGCAGAGTTAAACATCTCCACGGAATGATCAAACAAAAAGAAATCGGGTTTTACCTCATCCTTTTCAAATTGTTCCATCCACTGTAAAACATAATCAGGTTTTCCGCCAGGGACAGAAAAATTAAACATCACCCAACCAGGATACTTTTTATGAATGTATTCATTATCAAACAAAAGACCTCTCGAATTACCAAAATATACGAGAACTTTATCTCGGTCTTTTAAACTCAGGTATTCTTTTAAATCTTCATACAATTCATTCTTTTGGATGTAATTGATATCAGATAATGATTTTGAGAAATAAGTGTGAACATTTTCCAAGATAAGTAATTTATCCACACAAAATGTTAAAAAGACGACTAGGAATGGGACGAACAAAAAACGATTTCTGATTAAATCCACAAATTCCTCCTAAAATCGGTAATAAATAAACTCACCACCATCTTGTGAAAGAGTCGCGAGTAAAAAGATCGTAATAATTCCAAGGACTGGGACCAACCAAACATCATGTTTGCGAACCCTTTCCCAAAATTCTGGAACATATTGGATATGATGAAAAAACAATACAGCAAACGAAGTGTAAAAAATTCGTTCTAAATTTTCAATGTGTAAATAGCGGAAAGAGGAACCCTCTCCCAAAAGGGAAGTTGCAGGTATCAACCATTCATTCGATCCACCAACTAACATTCGCTCTAGACTATGTGAAAAATGAGTGAAAATTCCTTGAAAATGATCCAACATATTTGTGGCATTGTTGGAGCGAAACATTAGGCCAGAAATCGAAAATAAAACGAACACTATCAATGCTTTCAAAACAATGAGGAATTTGTTTTTTTGTGGGGTTAGATTGAATCCCATTTTACCTTCCAAAAACCTCTCAGAAGCAAGGATGACTCCCCAATAAAATCCCCAACAGATAAAAGTGTAATCCGCCCCATGCCAAAACCCACCAAGCGTCATAATAATGATCAAATTTAAATATGTTCGAATTTCTCCTTTTTTCGAACCACCTAACGGAAAATATATATAATCACGTAACCAAAAGGAAAGTGTGATATGCCATCTTTTCCATAATTCTCTACCCGATGTTGAAAAGAAAGGTGCCTTAAAGTTTTCTGGAGTTTCAAAACCTAAATACAAAGCAACTGACCTTGCCATATCAGTGAGTCCAGAAAAATCACTAAAAACTTGAATGGAATAACAAATTCCTGCGATAAACAATGAAAAGGAATCGTAATCTGACGGTGAATTAAATACAGGTGAAATTGTAAGTGACATTGGATCTGCAACTAACACTTTCTTGACGAGTCCAGACATCATCAAATAAGATGCTCGATACATTTTTTCTTTATCTGGTGTTAGTTTGTCCAAATTTGGGAAAAAATCCGACATACGCATAATTGGTCCAGCAATTAGAACTGGAAAAAATGCTACGAAAAGGAAGTAATCCTCTACCTTTACAGTTGGTAACTTTGGATTCCGATATGTGTCCACAGCCGCAGCTATGACTTGAAATGTATAAAAGCTTATGGCAAGTGGAAGTGCAATGTGGATAAGATTTGGAACTTGTGCAAAAAAAGGATAACCAGTTAGGTCAGCGAGGACCTTACTAAAAAAATAGACATACTTAAAGAAACCGAGATTGATTAAGTTGAGGCTGACTGTGAGACCTATCCAAAACTTGGTTAGATTCGATTGGATTTTTCGATACAAAAGGTAATTGATTGTTATAACAATTAGAAAATGTAAAGTAAGTGCCAAAGAGAAATAAGCATAAAAACTGATTCCTGCAATTAAAAGAAAAACCTTACGAAATTCTTTGGGAATGGCCCAATAAAAAAGGTAAACAACCGAAAAGAAAATTAAAAAGGGTATTGAATTGAACAACATATCAAGGAAGGAATTGTCTCTCCCAGTAATCGCTTTCCGAACTAGGTGTCAATCCTTCTTTCAGGTGATTAAATTCTGTTTCGTCCACTTCAGTTTCCCTTTTTACCCAGTCCGAATAAAATTCTTCCGAAGATTTTCGTTTTGCCCTAAGCCTTCTTGCAAAACTTAAAATCTCTTTATCTGATGTTACCACCAAACATTGCGAAGGTACTTCGCAGTAATTTAAATAACCAATGATGAGTTCATCTGCTTTTTTTTCATGGCTATAATGAATGGAAAATCCTTCCCATTCTTCCGAATAACAATCTGAAAGTAGATCTTTCTTTCCATCGAAAAAGACTAGTATTTTCCTCTGTTTGAGATCAGGGAAATGGCGTTTCAAATGAACAAGTAAACCCGTCCTGGCATCTTGGAGACGATACTCTCCCAAACAAAATGCCAGATCTGGAAATTTATACATTAAATTCATCCCGTCGATCAGGATTCTCTCATTTACGGGCACAACCCTATTGAAACCACTTGCCAGATTCGATTAAACCAAAAAAACGTAAACATGGGGAAAAAAATAATCGTCGTCGGTGCCTCGAGCGGGATCGGAAAAGCCATTGCTGAACAAGAATTGAACGCTGGGTCCTCCGTGGTCCTTTTAGCAAGAAGGGAAAAGTCCCTCGAATCCATCGCCAAAAAAGGCAACGGATCCAAAGAGAAACGAGCCTTCCCGCTTGTTTTTGATGTCACCAAATATGCTACTGCAGAAAAAACCTTTCAAAAAGCCGTCTCACTCCTTGGTGGTCTGGACGAAGTGTATTTTGCGTCCGGTGTCATGCCAGAGATAGGCAAAGAGGAATACAACACAACGAAAGATTTAGAGATGTTAAACGTAAACCTTTTAGGTGCTGTCGCATTCCTTAACCCAGTCGCTAGTTATTTCACAAAACAAAAATCTGGAAAGATCGTCGGTATTTCTTCCATTGCAGGGGAAAGGGGACGAAAGGGAAATCCAGTTTATAATACATCAAAAGCAGGGCTCAATACGTATTTGGAAGCTCTTCGCAATCGTCTATCTGAATCAAATGTTCAAGTAACAACGATTAAACCTGGTTTTGTCAAAACAGAAATGACTAAAGGTTTAGCTTTACCAGAAAAAGGATTACTAAAAGTTATCACTGCAGATGAAGCGGCAGAAAAAATTCGATCCATTGTTGCGAAGGGAAAAGATGAAGCATTTGTTCCAGGTATTTGGGCACTCGTTGCACTCATCATACGAAACATTCCTAATTTTATCTTCAAAAAATTGAGTATATAACATGGTAACAAAAAAATCAAAATCCATTCCAAATATCAAAGTCCCTCATAAAGAGAAGGTTGAAGCATGGGGAATGAGTTCTTTCTCGATGTCACCAGTGTTTCGTCCAGAATCAGAAGAAGAAATCAAAGAACTTTTTGTATGGGCAAACCAAACAGGCACCAAAGTTGCGTTACGTGGTGGTGGATGTAGCTATGGAGATGCTTCCACAAATAACGACGGTATTGTATTAGATTTAACTCGTTTCAACAAAGTGTTGGATTTTAATCTAAAAACAGGTGTGATGACAGTACAATCAGGTGCACGTATCAAAGACCTTTGGGAAACAGGAATCGAAAATGGTTTTTGGCCACCTGTTGTTTCTGGAACGATGATGCCAACACTTGGTGGTGCACTTTCCATGAACATTCATGGAAAAAATAACTTCAAAGTAGGAACTATTGGAGAACACATTAAAGAGTTTACTTTTTTAACTGCAAAAGGTGATATCCTACTTTGTTCACCTAAAAAAAATTCGGATCTATTTTATTCAGCGATATCCGGCTTTGGAATGTTAGGTTGTTTCTTAACGATTCAGATCAAGATGAAACCCATTTATGCTGGAAAGATGAAAATTGACCCAGTTTATGTTCGAAACTTTGATGAGTTATTCGACTATTTTGAAGAACACTACAAATCGGCTGATTATTTGGTGGGTTGGATTGATGCATTTGCATCTGGAAAATCATTGGGTCGTGGTCAAATTCACAAAGCCACCAATTTAAAAGAAGGGGAAGATCCTGACTTTCCTGGGAATTGTTTATTAGAAAGACAACACTTACCATCTAGATTATTTTATTTAATTCCTAAAAAGTGGATGTGGATCCTTATGCGACCATTCAGTTTCAATTTTGGAATGCGAATGATTAATTTGGCAAAATGTATCGCGAGTATTTTGGTAAACAATAAAGCTTATTACCAAGGCCATGCTGAATATGCATTTTTACTGGATTATGTGCCAAACTGGAAATTTGTTTATAAACCTGGAGCAATGATCCAATACCAAGTATTTATTCCCAAAGAGAACGCAAAACAAGCGTTTAAAGAAATATTCACAATATGCCAAAAACGTGGAATTGTGAATTATTTATCTGTATTTAAAAAACACAAACCAGATCCTTTCCTACTCACACATGCTGTAGATGGATTTTCTATGGCTATGGACTTTCCCGTGACCAAAGGTAATCGCGAAAAACTTTGGGCGCTTTGCCATGAAATGGATGAAATTGTTTTAAAACACAAGGGAAGATTTTATTTTGCGAAAGACTCAACTCTCCGTAAACGAGTAATGGAATCTTATTTTCCAAAAGAAAATTTGAAGAAGTTTTACAGTTTGAAGAAAAAATACGATCCGAATTCAATCTTACAAACTGATTTGTACAAACGAGTGTTCTTACAGTAATTACGATCTAAGCTTCTATTTTTTTCATTTAGAAAAACCAAGGTGAGTATCTTCCTTTCATTCGATTGGGTGGAAGATACTTATATCGGAACAAAATTTTTTATACTAGAATTCTAATATCTAGAAAGATCAGATATTCATCCTACGATATAGAAAGTATGCAGCTGATGTGAAAATCACTGGTGTCATCCACATTCCAATCCAAATCGGCAAAGCACCATTTTCAGCTAATGTTTTAGCTGTAGAATTTAAAATGTAATACAATAATACTACGGCAATAGTCAAACCTAAACTAGCCACACCTGCAGAACGTTTGGTGATCGCTCCCGCCAATGCGCCTAATGTGACCACAACAAATGACATGAATGGCATTGCAAACGCCATATGTTGTTGTACGATAACGTTACGAAATGGAATCCCTTTTATGATTCGAGATTCAATTTCATCCGCAAGTTCAAAAAAATTCATTTCTTCTGGATTTCGAACAGGTTTTGAAAAGTATGCTAAATCTTCAGGAAAATCATATGTTTTCTCTGCATATTTTGTTCTTGAAACTAGTTCTAAATTTTGATTGAATCTAACTTCTTCAGCGTCATATAACACCCAACTATGTGGGTTTGGAATGAACTTTGCTTTTTGAGAGGATACAGTATATGTAGGATAACCATCAGGAGTGATTTCAATATAGTTAAATCCTCCCTTGACGGTATTTTCTTTTTCATCGATCCAATAAACGTAGTAAAAACCTTTTTTACCTTTGATATGCAATTGGTAAACAAAATCGATCAACCGATTGGATCCCTTTGCCATTATACTAAATTCTATTTGTGCATTTTTATTGGCGGGTATCACAACGAGTTGTCCAAACAGAGTCATGACGAGCCATATCACGATTCCAAAAAATAAAATAGGAGTGATGATTCGCATAAAGGAAACACCGGCGACCATCATCGCAACAAGTTCCTTGTTAACACTAAACTGACCAATCACAAAACATACAGAAAACATCAAAGCTGGTGCTACAACTTGGTCAACCATAGATGGTAACGAATATAAAACATGTAAATATACATGTGACTGATTGACCTTTGATGAAACTAAATATTTCATTACATCTGTAAATTTATAAATCACAATCATCGAAGTTAACATGATGAGTGTGCCTAAGAAGGTTTTAAAAAAATCAAAAAATAAATATCGGTCGAGAGTTCTAAAAGGAATAAACTCTTTTTTGAACCAGAGAAATGGAGTTAGAATAAGGTTCATTGAATTTCCAATAACAACATACTCATATCATCCGAAATCCGCTTAGCAGAAAAGGACATTGAGTCTTCATATATTACATTTAAAAATTCATCACCTTTTTTGTCAGAATGATTTTTGATGGAAGAAAACAAATGTTCTTCTCCATAAATTTCGCCAGATTCATCAAATACCTCTAAAATCCCATCCGAATACAACAAAATGCGATCTCCAGGTTCAGGGGTGATTTGATAGTTTTTTAAGTTAGGTTTTAAGAATGAAACGATGAGTGTCCCGATTCCCTCTAACAATTTGGGTCCATTGTCTTTCTGAATGAGAATGATTGGAGGGTGTCCAGCTATAGAATATTTGATCTCTTTCGTTTCAGTATCCACAAATAATACGCAAGCACTGATATGATTATTAGGAACAAGAGATTGTAATTCATCATGAATTGCCTTCAAACAATCAGAAGGTTGGTTTGTATTCCCATGAATCTTAAAAGCAAGCACTGCCATTGCAGATACCATGGCAGAAGCAATTCCATGACCAGACACATCGGCAAAAAATAATGCCATTTTACCATCTTCTCTTTCCAAGTAACTGATGGCATCTCCGCCAACTTGGTCAAAAGAGCGAAAAAAAGAATAAAACTTAATTCCTTTTGTTTTTGGCCAATCCGTTGTCACTAAATTTGATTGAGTTTCATTTGCTAATTCCAACTCACTTAACATACGATCTTGGAATTTTTTCAACTGTGATTCCGAAACTCGCAATTTTTCTACAGAACTGAGTCGTATATTGAGAGTTAGATAAGAGACCAAGGCTGGTGTGATGATTGCAGAAAGATAAAGTGATAAATCTACTTGTTGTTCTTTTGAATAAATTCCTACTAAAATTCCTGCAGATGTAACAGTCGCCAAATATGAAACCATCGAACGTCTATCAACAAAGCTTACACCAATACAAGAAAGCACTAATATCATACCCACCAAATAACCAATGTATAACGAATTCCAATACAAGAGTATCAACGAATGAGCACTCATTGTATAAAAAAATACCAACATAATGTATTGGATGTTTTTACGAACCCAATCTACAAAATAAGTGGAGATGAAAAATGATAGAGTAATAGAAGCATGAATGATTCGAATCCATTTTGGATCGTAAAGACCGAGTTCTTCTACAGGTGCAAAAATTCCAAATCCGATAAAACTAGAAAACACAACAAGACATATTCTTGAGATCTTCAGTACCTCATCATCAAGTTTGAATCGATCTTGTATGGATTGTAACATCATACCAAATTTGTGTTCCCAAATTTTATTTTAAAAAGTTCAGGTAAAGCAGACGGTTTTTGTAATTCAAAATCAAACCAAACAAAACTGGCATTTCCTGTTAGGACACATTCATTCTCCTCATTCCACATAGAACAAATGACAGAAAAAGCTCTGGAAGAGATTGTATTGACCTCGAGTGTAATTTCCAAGGTGGCCGGAAAAACAACTTGTTTACGATAATCCATATCTAAATGAGTTAAAACAGGTCCTGCTTTGACGGGTTTTACTGGCGAGTCCCAAAGTCCCTCTTTCGTAAAATAATCAGCACGAGCCGATTCAAAATAACGAACATACGTTACATTGTTGACATGGCCAAAAGCATCCATCTCTCCCCAGACAACTTGTTGAATGAATTTATGTTTGTATTTCGTTGGTTTTGACATTTGTGTTACCGAACTTCGAAAAAAGACAACGAAACCACTTTGTTATTTTTGTCTTTGATTTCCAAACGATACTCTCCTTTTTTTGGTTCCCAGAGATAAGGTTCACCTGCTCTCGCAAGAAATAAATCGTTAAGATGATAAGAATACGAAACATCGTAGGAACTGATTGTAAAGAGGATTTTTTGTCGGCCGTTTGGAATATCAGGATCCAATGCAAAAATACTCCCACTAACCGGAGTCAAAATTCGAAACGATTTCGTTTTTTCAATCGTATTAGGATTTGGTACTTCATCGCTAATTTGTGAATCTACATCCAATGGTTTTAACTGGGAACCAAGTGACTCGTGTAACAAATCCATAGTTTCTCGCCAAACAGGTGCTGCACCTGTAATCCCTGATACATCTAACATAGGGCTTCCCGTAGGATTGCCAACCCATACACCAACTGTATAATGTTCTGAATAACCAATGCACCAATTGTCTCTCATATCTTGGCTTGTCCCTGTTTTGACTGCTGTAAAATAAGAAGTGGATAAAAAATTATCCCAACCAAAACCATAAGACCTTGCTTCACGATCTGATAAAATATCCGAAATCATATAACTGACCTGTGGTGAAAAAATGACAGTTTGCAAAGGTTTTCCTTCCGCTTGTTTCCATTGGACTTTTGAATACATTCCTCCATTGGCAAATACACGGTATGCATTGGTAAGTTCTAATAAATTAATGTCAGCTGCTCCAAGTGCTAAGGATGGACCATAATATTCTGGGTATTGTAATCCTTGGATCCCTAGGTCAGTTAAAATAGAAACAAACTCGTTCACATCTAAAAAAGATAAAGCTCGAATCGCAGGAATATTGAGTGATGATGCGAGACTTTCTCTTACCGTTACATTTCCCTTATACGATTTATCATAGTTTAAAGGACGATAGATGCCTTGGTAAACGGGTATGCCAATTGGTGAATCAGAAAGTATGGAGTTAGGCGTAAGTTTTTTCTGTTGGAAGTTCAATGCATACACAAATGGTTTGAGAGTGGAACCAACTTGTCGTTTGGTACGAATTAAATCTAACTGTGAAACTGAACTCTCTTTACCGATATTTGAAACATAAACGAGAACATTTCCCGTTTTGTTTTCCAATACAATGACAGCACCATCCTTTACATTCCGATTTTCTAATGTTTTGATATTTCTACTTAATATCTCCTCTACTTTTTTTTGGTAGGATAACGAAAGTGATGTATTAACCTTCATAGGTAAATTAGAATGATAATCACCCAAATCCAAAATCGATTTTGCAAATAATGGGACAAAGGATGGATGTTGTGAGTAATCTAAATTACGAAATAATGATTCTCTTACAAATTGCGAAATCACTTCGCAGTCGGATGATTCGCTATCTTTTTCTAATTTTAACAAACACACTCGTTTTGAAATTTTTTGAATGGAACTTTGGGGCGAACGAATCAGAGCAGCGAGTAAATATGATTCATTCGGTGTGAGAGAACTAACTGACTTTCGAAATAACCCTTTCGTAGCTGATGCAATTCCTCTAAGTTCCCCTCGGAAATAAATTAAGTTTAAATAGGCGGTAAAAATTTCTTCTTTTGTCCAAACGGACTCTAACTCCGTTGCACGATTGATTTGTTTAATCTTTTGAAAAAATGATTTTCGATATTTTGGTTTTGGTTGTAATTCAGGATCAAGGATTGCAACAAGTTGCATGGTGATAGTCGAACCACCTCGAAGTGAAAATCCTCTTAAACTCGACCACATGGATGCAACCATCGCATTCCCATCCACACCATTGTGTTCAAAGAATCGTTTATCTTCGGCATGTATGACAGAATCGATCAGAAACTTTGGAAACTCTTTATACTCGACCCATTCTTCGGAACGATATTCCTTTTTCATACGTAGTCTTTGGATGAGTTCCCCTTGCCGATCGTAAAAACTAATATCAGAAGGAGTGAAGTTAGATTTAACTTCTTGGTAAGTGGGAAAAGCCAATAGAATCGAAGGGATATATAGAATAGTAAAACAAACAATCAAAAATTTCCTTTCCAATTTAAATGGAAATAATGTTTTGAATCGAATCATAAGAAAAAACAAAAATTTCACAAAAAGAAAATGTTTGGAGTCAATCTTCCAAAGTTTCTTTTGTTTCATAACCTGTTTCAATAATGAAATGGCTTCCATACTCTCTAATTTTATAAGGAAGATTCACCCAAATATTTTGAATACTTTGGTGTTCTGGAATTTGGCACAGGATTAAAAAAGGTTTGTTTGTCGAAAGGCAAAATTGGTATAAATCTTCCAACATTTCTTTCATACGAGTTGGAGTTTCCGACCAATACGTGTAAGGTGGGTCCAAATAAAAAATATAAGCTAACTCATCCCCCAATTCCCATTTTAACGCATGTTTTGTGGCATCTTTTCGAAACAATTGTACATTTGATAAACCACGAAACAAGGAATGCAAATTACGAAATCTAGTTTGGTCTAACTCATAGGTGAGAAGTCTTTTTACAGACAAACTATAAGCTTCAGCAGAGATCTGACCGCTACCTGCGAAATAATCACAAAACAAAACCGAATCAAATCCAATTCCCCAAGATAACAACTTAGAATCCATCAATGAGAAAATTGCTTTTTTCACAAGGCTATTGGTAAAATTTAAATGCCCTGAAACATCGGGTGGCGTAGGAATTTCTTTTCCTTTCCATTTGCCATGAGAAATCCGTAGACCTTTCATTTATTTTCCAACCGATTTCATTTCTTCTAACTGTGACAAAATATGTTTGGATGGAGCATTGGATTCAATTTCCGTAAAAATCTTTTTTGCCTCGGCTTCATTTTTTAAATCCATAAGGCCTAACCCATACAATAGGAGTGCATCATTGTATTTGGGACTTTGTTTGCCGTACTTTTGAAATTCTTTTCCCCATTCCACTAGTAAGTCGGATTCACCAAACACAAGTGCTCTTTCCATAAACAAATAAATTGCGTTCCAGTAATGTGGCGATACTCTAAAGTTAGGTGATACTTCTTTACCTACTTTGGATTTGAGATTTGACCAATTTTCTTCTGTTGAAACATAGAGAAAAAAAATCCGAGGATCTTTTTCAGATTCGGCTCCATTTAGGTATTGGAGCGATTGTTTGGAAACAAGAGAATAATTACCTTTTTTGAATTCTGCATACAATGTCGAAAATCCTGAAGTTTCGCTCCATAAAATAGTTGGAACGACCAAAAGACAAAAAAGAGAATTGGTATAAGTCAAATTATAGTTCGGTAATATTGGCAGATCCACACATTGGGCAGATCAATTCCCATGAGTCGAGGTATTCATCTTCACCTTCCGCTTCCCACCGATGGTCACAGTCCTCACATGCATACGTTACAACGTCTTCGTTTAGGCTCTCAGCATCGAATTCGTCATCATCTAAAAAGTCATCTTCCATACCCTTCTCACTAAATCACAAAGAAAAAGCCGTGTCAAGTGGGGAGGGCAAAAAAAAATGGGATCAAACGATGGCGATTTACTCCCGGTACGAACCACATAGAAAGAAGAAATCAAAGGCACCGCTATTTTTATTGGTTTTAGCGCTAGGCCTTTCCGCTTTAGGGTTTACCTATAGAAAAGAAATTTATTTTCTTTTTGCCAAAGACCAAAGTGTCAGGGCAGAAAAAACCAAAGAAAAAACGATCGAACTTTGGAAATCAGGGAATCTTAAAGAAAAAGACATCGAGGACTTCCAATCCATTGCCACCACGTATTCAGAAAAAGACCCTACTGATCCAATTGCCTTCCATTTGATCGCTCGAAGTTTGTATTGGAATCTAAATCGTTTGGGGATCCAATTCGATCATGACAGTTTAATCTTACATTTAGGTTCTTCTTTCCGTGAATTTATTGGAAGTTCAGTTCTCGCCGAATCAACATTAGATTCTATTTTTTGGAATGCACGTACAGCTGAAGCATACTCTTCATCACAATTCTCCGATTGGGAAAACAATCGAGTGTTGTTATTTTTAGGAGAAACTCACAGAGGAGTCAAAAGACCACAAGTGCTCGTGGGTGAATATGGGAATTTAGACCGATCCAAGTTATCTTTAGAGCTCCAATCCGTTTATATATGGCTTCTCACTTTTAATACGATGCTTGCAGGAGATGCAGCTGGCTTAGATCATTTGATAACCATTACAAAAGATCCAAATTATAAAATTGGGATCCACTTTTCGCCAAGAGAAGAAAACTTTTTACGTGGTCTTGGTAAGTATTATAAAAAAGATTATGTAGGAGCTTTGTCATTACTCAGACAAGCCAAAACCAATAATCCCGATCGTATCACTGAAACTTCCATTATCACCGAAGCCACGATCTTTCACTTACAAAACTTATCTCAAAAAGGGATTGATCTCTTAGAAGAATTTTATCTATCCAATGGAAAGAAAAATACCGACATACCAATTCTTATCACAAAGTTTATGAAAGAAAAACCAGGCCTCAAAACCAAATTGGATCTAACGTTGGATAAAAAAGAATGAAATTCTATTTATTTATTTCTCAAATTCTACCGAACATCGGCAGAAAAATCAAATGGTTCAAAACTGTTTTTCAACAACTTGGTTCTAAAAAAAGTTTCCTTTGGATTCCATTGAGTATTGGATTGAGTTTCAATTGTGGTCTCTTTTACAAAGGAGTTCCCAAACCTGGAGAATTTTGTTATGTATTATCCAAACCTCCAGAATGTTTGTTTGTAGACTTTGAATCAAAAAAATTATTGTGGGAAGGTGTAGAGTATTCCCTGGATGAAAAACTTCGAATGGATTATTTTTTCCATAAAAACGAAGATTTGTACGAACTCACCGTCTCTACGGTCAATCGAGTAGAAATCAAAAATTTATCAAAATCTAACTTCAATCAGTTTTATATGAGGAAAAAAGAGAAATTTACTGAGATACAAAAAGGAAATTCAAATGATGAAACAAAGCATTGAAGATATCCAAAAAGAAATTATCTCTGAGTTTTCTGAACTCACTGATTGGGAAGAAAAATTCCAATACCTAATTGAGTTAGGTGAAGAATTACCATCGTTTCCTGATGAAAAAAGAACAGATGAGTATTTGGTACCAGGTTGCCAATCACGTGTGTGGGTTGCACCAAAGTTAAGTGAAGGAAAATTAGAATTTGATGCTGATAGTGATACAGCGCTGACAAAAGGACTTATCGCAATTCTCATACGAGTGTTTTCAGGACAAAGTCCAGAAGATATAGCGAATGCCTCACTCGGTTTTATAGAAGAGGTTGGTCTATCAAAGTTTTTATCGATCTCTAGACGAAATGGACTCTTTTCTATGGTACAAAAACTAAAGGGGTACGCAGAAAAAGTATAACACTCTTCTTTTTTCCTTTCCAAACCATTTGAATCTGCTTAGAATTTTCATTCGAATCATCGTTAGGAATTCTATGAAACAAATTCTAATTTTCATTTTAGTTCTTTTTACATTACAATGCGGAAAGGATCTTTCTCCTTTTGGAGGAGAACCAAATGTCACTCCCTTACCCAATCGTTTAAAACCAGAATGGCCAAATCCTGATTGGAAAGTCGTAACACCTGAATCTGTGGGAGTTAAATCCGAGAAACTCAATTTAGTTGAAGAGTATGCATTCACTCGTACAGGAGATGAAACGGATCGAAAAGGGCGGAGAACCGATGCTCTAGTGATCCTTCGGAATGGAAAACTCATTTATGAAAAGTATGCGCGAAATTTCAAAGAAGATAAAGTCCACTTAACTTGGTCTGTGTCCAAAAGTATTTTACAAACTATGTATGGAATCGCTGTAAAACAAGGACTTATCAAGTTAGATGATCCAGGTTATTATCATTACGAACCACTCAGCCGTGATGAAGCTCATAAAAAAATTACAATTCGCCATTTGTTAAATATGTCTTCGGGTCTTGCAGCAGAAGAAGGTTATGAAAGTGGGCCTTTGAAGTCTTCCGTGATCGCTATGTTGTATACAAGGGGTAGAAAGGATATGGGAAGTTTTTGTGCAGACCTACCACTCCGAGCAGAACCTGGAACACAAGTATACTACTCAAGTTGTGATACTAATATCTTATCTGCGATCTTAAAAAAAGTTTATGGAGCGGAAGAGTACGACAAACTCCCATTCGAAAAAATCTTCAAACCATTAGGGATTACAAACGTAACATTTGAACGAGATGGATCAGGGACTTATGTAGGTTCATCATATCTTTATATGACAGCAAGAGACCTTGCTAAAATTGGATATTTATACTTAAATGATGGTGTTTGGAATGGCGAAAGGTTATTACCAGAAGGTTGGGTGGCATTCACAAGGACTCCAGCCCCAGGATACAAAACTACTCCCTATTCTGATGATTTATCCCAAGACAACTATACTGCTCATTGGTATGCCAATACAGGAGTTCCCAACCGAGGGATTCATGAGCCATGGCCAGATGCACCTCATGATACATTTGCAGCAATTGGTCATTGGGGACAAATGTTGTATGTCATACCCAGTTTAGATCTCATCGTAGTACGGTTTGGTGATGATCGTGAAAAAGCTTTTATAAAAAATGATTTTTTAAAATTAATTAAGGAATCGGTGATTCGGTAATCTTATGAAACGTAAAATCTCAGTGATTCTCGCTTTGTTATTTTTGTTCGTTATGTTTTGGGCACAATGGAACTGGAAACATCTTTCCAGTTTTCCATCGATCATTTCCAGTTTTTATTCAAAAGAATATTGCAGTTGTTATTTTGTGGTGGAGTTATCAGAAGAACAGTGCCATGATTTTGCGAGGCAATGGGTTCCTATCAGCGAATTCAAATTAGACAAAGAAAATCGTTCTGTGACGGTGAAAGGACTTGGTCGAACCAATACTGCCAAATTCCAATCGAAAACGTATGGTTGCACTTTATTAAATGAGTGAATCCAATTAACGGTAGTATCGTATCCCTGGAAAAATAAAATTTATGCCAAAGATTAACCCTTTGGCTTTCACCTCTTCCGGTACAGGACCAAAGTTTTGACCTCGGATGGAATCAAGGCAAGCTTGGTCGACTACCACTTGTCCTTGTGAAGAAACTAAACGTACATCCAAAACTTGGCCTTGTTCGCTGAGCATAAACAATACTTTGGTTTCCCCTTCTTTGATCCCTTCTCTTGCCACAACACCCGCCATATCACGGTAGGCATAGTTCCCTCCACCAGGTGGAGCAAAGGATTCTTCAATCCGCTTCAACATATTCTTAAAATAATAATAACCAGCAAGTTGTTTGGTCGGGATAGTTAATGCCTTTGCACCATCCCAGCGAAACAAAAAATCTTGTTGGAACCGATAGTTAAAAGGAATTTTGGTCATCTGACCAGCGCTAGCTGACTGATTAGGACTTTCCTGTGCATTTGAATTGGTTTTTGGATCTGCTTTAAAAATTCCAAACTCAAAAATGTCATCTTCTTTCGTTTGTTCTGCTTTAGGTTGCATTTTACTTGGTGTAGATGCAGCACTTCCCATAATGAATTCTCGAAATTGAGTCAGTGTGTGAAATCCTTGTTTTTCTGTGATTCCGCCACCGCCCGCCGAATCTTTGTTAGATAATGCTTTGTATTCATCTTTTTTGTCTGGATTAATGAACTGTTGTTCGACGAGTACTTCGTATATTTTTTCTTGTTCTTTCGGGCCGAGGTTTTCGATTGATTGTTCTTCTGCCCACATCTTCCATAACATATTCCGAGTGATGAGATGAGCCAAAAAAAAGGAAGAGATTAAGATGACAAATGTGAAGGCGAAGAAGAGACGTTTTTCCCCTTCTTCTTTTTCGGGTAATCGGAAATCAAAAGAGAGTGGGGCCATTTTCACGATTTTCTCCCGTATTTCCAGTATAGGGAAGCCCCAAATGTTCGTAAGCTTTTTTCGTAGCCACTCGGCCTTGGGGAGTGCGGTCGATGAGACCAACACGCACTAGGAATGGCTCATATGTGTCTTCGATGGTTCGTTCTTCTTCGCCAAGTACGACAGCAATTGGTTTGATTCCAACTGGTCCACCACCATAACGCGAAATGAGGATATCTAATATTTGCCTGTCTACGGCATCAAGTCCCAAATGGTCCACACCCATTCGATCAAAAGCATACCGACAGGTTTTCAAACTAACAGACGTTTCGTTGTTGACCTCTGCAAAATCACGCACACGTTTTAATAGATGGTTTGCAATCCTTGGAGTTTTTCGACTCCGTTTACCAACTTCCATGGCAACCCCTTCTCCCAAGTCCACACCAAGTAATTTTGCCGAACGTTCCACAATGATTTGCATCTCTTCATCCGTATAAAAATCAAGTTTGAGGTGGATGCCAAATCTGGATTTGAGTGGATCACTGACAAGACCCGACCTGGTGGTCGCGCCGACTAATGTGAATGGTTGGAGTTGGATTTGTAATGCGTTTGCAGTGACACCTTCTCCTACCACAAGGTCCACAAAAAAGTTTTCCATTGCAGGGTATAAGAGTTCTTCCTGTTTTTTGATGAAACCATGGATTTCATCGATGAAGAGGACTTCATTTGTTTTGAGTAAAGTGAGAAACCGGACCAAATCCGCTCCCTTCGAAATCGCTGGAGCAGAAGTGGGAGTAAAAGCGACTGCTAACTCGTTGGCAATGATATTGGCAAGTGTGGTTTTCCCAAGTCCAGGAGGACCAGAAATGAGTACATGGTCAAGTGTGCTTTTTCGTTTGCGTGCCGCTTCGACATATACCGATAGATTGGCTAATACCTCTTTTTGTCCAATGAACTCAGACAGTTTTGTGGGGCGAAGGTTTGGTTCTTCTTCGCCCGCTTGCATCCAATCTTCTCGTAAACTCACCTCAATTGGGTTTCTTCTCTGGAGTGATGGACGTCAAGATTTCATTTTTATTTCGGATGATTTTTAGTTCGACTCGTTTGCCAATTTTGGAATTTACAATCAAACCAACGAGTTCATCCGGCGTTCGGATTGGTTTTCCATCAAATTCAATGATCACATCCATAAGTTGTAAACCTGCTTTGTTGGCAGGAGAACCTTTGTAGATTTGGTGGACCACTGCTCCTTGGTTGTTTTTCAATCCAAATTGTGCGATATCACGATCTGTGATGTAATCAACACCAGCACCAATCCAAGCTCTTGCGACAACTCCATTCACTTTCAATTCTTCTACCACTCGCCGCGCTTCATTGATGGGAATGGCAAAACCAATTCCATCCGAACCACCCGATTGGCTCACAATCATTCGGTTGATACCAATGACTTCCCCTCTGATATTGAGAAGTGGTCCTCCACTATTCCCTTGGTTGATGGCAGCATCTGTTTGGATATACGCAAGACCAGACCGGTCGAGACCTCCCCTTTGGATGGCGGAGACAACTCCAACGGTAAAAGATTGTTCGAGTCCAAGTGGAGCTCCGATGGCAATCGCCCAGTTCCCCACTCTGACTTTACTGGAATCACCGATCAAACTAGGAACAAGGGTCCCCTTTGGCGCGCTGATCTTTAATAAGGCAATGTCTGCCGTGGGATCCGAACCAATGAGTTTTGCTTCGTATTCACTTTTATTTTTTAACTTCACTGTAAACTTATCCATGTTTTGTACAACATGGTGGTTTGTCATAATGTAACCATCTTCGTTTAATACGATGCCTGATCCAAGTCCCGAAAGTTTTTGTTGTCGAGACCCCTTCCTTTGGTTTTGGGGATTCCCAAAAAAATATTCAAACGGATGTAAAGGTACATTTACTGTCCCTTCTGTGGCAATTGAAACCACACTCGGGGAAACTTTATCAAACACTTCTTGGAACGCATCTTCTAAGGCAACAGCTTGCGTTTGTGCAGGTGATAATTTTTCACCACCATCTGCTTTGAGTTGCAGTGGGTTTTCCGAAGAATTTCCGCATGTGAGGATGGGAGACAAAAATGTCCCGAGTAATAAAAAGCTAAATGCGACGGCTAAGTATCGTAATGGATTCGTTTTTTTCTCAGTCATAGACAATGAATACTCTCTCCTATTATATAAGACCCTAGAAACAGAGGGAAAGTTCCCATTTCTTGGGATCGATTTTTTATAAAAAAACTTGAACAAATTGTAACAAACAAATCAAGTTTTAGTATGGCAACTAAGGTTTTGATTCCCCTCTGTCCAGGATTTGAAGAAATGGAAGCCATCATTCTCATTGATGTTTTGCGGCGTGGGAATGTGCAAGTTGTCTCGGCAAGCAAATCAAAAGAACCGATCATTGCCTCTCGGAACACGATCCATTTAAGTGATACAATTTTCTCTGAAATCAATCCAAACGAATTCGATGCAATTGTTTTGCCAGGTGGACTCAATGGAACAAAGAACTTGATGGCAGAAACAGAAATCGAATTCTTCTTACAATCGTTTCACACTTCAAAAAAAACCATCGCCGCCATCTGTGCGGCTCCAGCTGTTCTCCGAAAATTTGGAATCATTTCAGGAAAGATTCCCTATACTGCATTTCCCTCCTCCGATGATTTGGCAAATGGAGCTGGTGGAACTTACACAGGAAAACGAATTGAATCCTACCACCATATCCACACAAGTGTTGGTCCAGGCTCTGCGTTTGAATTTGCTTTGTATCTTTTAGAGTTGTTTGAAGGAAAAGAAGTAATGGAAAAAGTGAAACAAGGTCTACAGTTACCTCATTCAGAATGAGAATTTCTTTCGTTGATAAGAGATTGGACCGCCTTTTCCTCTGATTCAAATACTTCTAAGTGGCTTTCCATACCTGTCATTTTAAACACCTTGGCAACAGATCCATGTACACTACATACCTTTAGATTGCCATGGTATTTTTTAAGTTTGTACATGGCAGTCACAAGAGTACCAATTCCAGAACTATCCATAAAGGGAACCTTTTCCAAATTGACAACGATGTCGTATTGGTGTTTGCGCATTTTGTCATCCAAAATGTCTTTCAATTCTTTTGCATTGTACAAATCGACTTCACCTTCAATGGTGATGACTACTACCTGATTGGAAGACGTTTCGTGAATGACCATTTGATTTAAATTTGTACCTTAAAAAGAAATGAAAAGGAAAAAAATTACATTCTAAAGACACCGAAAGGTTTTCTTTCTTCTTTCCTTCTACTTAGGATTGATAATGCCCTTCCTAAAACTTTACGTGTATCCGCTGGATCTATGATTCCATCATCCCAAAGCCTTGCCGAACTATACACTGCAGATGACTTTTTTTCATAATCTTCTAAAATTGGTTTTTTGAAAGTAATTTCTTCCTCTGCTTGGATGGACTCTCCTTGGGCTTCTTTTTGGTCTTTTTTCACAGTCCATAAAACATTGGCAGCTTGTTCCCCTCCCATCACGGAGATACGAGCATTTGGCCACATCCATAAAAATTCTGGTGCAAATGCGCGGCCACACATACCATAATTACCAGCTCCATATGATCCACCAGTAACAATTGTTAACTTAGGAACCGTAGTGGTTGATACTGCATTTACCATCTTTGCACCATCTCGCGCAATTCCATTATTTTCGTATTTTTTTCCTACCATAAATCCAGTGATATTTTGTAGGAAAAGAAGTGGAATCCTTCGTTGGTCGCAGAGTTCAATAAAGTGTGTTGCTTTAAGAGCAGATTCTGAAAACAAAACTCCATGGTTTGCAATGATTCCAACAGGATATCCATAAATTTCTGCAAAACCAGTGACAATCGTAGTGGCATATAGTTTTTTGAATTCATGAAACCTGGATCCATCCACTAATCTTGCGATGATTTCTCTTGGATCATAAGACTTACGAGAATCTCTTTCGATGATTCCATAAATTTCTTCTGTGGGATACAAAGGATCTTCAGTTTCTTTTGGAAGAGTGTGGTTTTTTGTATTTAAATTTTTGATAATGGATCTTGTAATCTCGAGTGCATGGTAATCATCTTCAGCGTAATGATCTGTTACTCCTGAAATACGACAATGAACGTCCGCACCACCTAACTCTTCACCTGTGACAACTTCACCTGTTGCAGCTTTTACAAGTGGTGGTCCACCTAAAAAAATCGTTCCATTTCCCTTTACAATTACCGATTCATCAGACATTGCAGGGATGTAAGCTCCACCAGCAGTGCACGATCCCATAACAACCGCTATCTGAGAGATTCCTTTAGCACTCATCCTGGCTTGGTTATAAAAGATTCTACCAAAATGGTCTTTGTCTGGAAATACTTCGTCTTGCATTGGCAAAAACGCCCCACCTGAATCGACTAAGTAAATACAAGGTAAGGAATTGTTTTCGGCAATCTCTTGCGCACGAACGTGTTTTTTGACAGTGAGTGGATAATAAGTACCACCTTTGACAGTTGCGTCGTTGGCAACAATCATACAGTCGACTCCTTCCACTTTTCCAATGCCTGTGATGATCCCAGCTGATGGAACTGGATCAGGATAAACTCCTTCCGCTGCAAGACCACATATTTCCATAAACTCAGTATTTGCATCGATTAGTTCCGCAATACGTTCTCTTGCAGTGAGTTTTTCTCTTGCTTTATGTTTCTCAAGAGCCTTTTTCCCGCCACCTAACTTTACTTGCTCGATGATTTTGCGAATGGGGACAAGTGTTTCTAAATAAGCAGTACGATTCTGAATAAATTCGGAAGACAAAGGGTTAATTTTTGAAATTAGTCTTTCCATATTAGTCCTTATTTTGTTTAGCAAAATGGAATGTTTTAGTTTTTTTGTGAGAAAAACTATCTACAAAATAATGAAGTTTCTCATAAACAACGGTAGGACATTCTTCCATCGCCAAATGTTTACATGGTAAAAAAACAAGACTACTAGTTCTTAATGTTTCTTTCATATATTCTGTTTGTTTAGGAGATATTCGATAATCTTCTTCTCCCAAATAAATTTGTCTTAGGCCAACAAAGTGTTTGGCTCCTTCTTCAATTTCACGCAAAGCATGAGTAGAACGATCTACATTTCGAATAAATTCCAATGTATTTTTGCGATTTTTACCTTCGAATAACAAGTAATACATCGTTTTCTCCCATTCACCTGTGAAGTGATGGGTTTTTTTCACAAGAAACCATTTATAAAAAAATCGAAGCAAAGGAGGTCTGAATAAAAAAGAAAAAAATTCACCAATGATTGGTAAACGTAGGAAATGTAACGGGAAATAATATCTAAATTTTGGTAAGTTCATGAACCCACCAAAAATGGAAAGGGATTTAAATTGATTTGAATGTTCTTTGAAAGCAAAACATAAAATAGGTAATGCGTAATCATATACTACTACATGTACTTTTTTATCTCCAACCACTTTTTCCAAAAATAAAGGAAGGTAATGGGCTTGTAAGCGGTGCGATAAAGGTCCATCAGGTCTTCCACTAAATCCAGTTCCTAAAAAATCAAGAGCTATCACTCTATAGTGTGTTGATAATAACTCAACAAGCTTACGATAATTATATGAAGTTGTTAAAAAACCAGGCAACAAAAGTATGATGTCATCGCCTTTCCCTTCCTCTAAATAAAAGAAACTCATGCCATCGATGACAACAGATTTACCTGAATTAATGTGTGCCTGTAAACTAGGTGTCATGTTTTACTCCGTACACTTCCCATACAGCTTTCTTAAATATAAATCTTCAAATTCGAATAAGTTCATTCCTCTTCGCGCCATAATTTTTTTAGTATCAAATAAGAACTCTTCTAATCTGTATCGGTCGCCTGGTTTAATCCATGTGAAAGCTGGTATATAACCTTGAACCCTTGTTTCTACAATGTTACTAGCAATATCAAAAACTGTGCCAGTATTTGACATTACACCTATAGCAAGTTTTGTGAATGGACCAATGATAGATCCAAATTTGATTGTGCCTGTATTAACAATGGAATCGCCAATTTTAAGTTTCACAATTCCATAATTGTTCTTTAAATCACTTGTGGTAGACAATGCACCCAAATTAACCCAAGTAGATACAAAACTATGTCCTAAAAAACCTTCGTGGTGTTTGTTGGTATAATCTAAAATAATCGAATTTTCAACTTCACCACCGATGCGACATTGGTTTCCAATCAGAGTTCCACCAGTGATTCTTGCATTGTCAATCTGGCTATTTTTTCCAATAAACAAGGGACCTTCTAAAAAACTAAAAGAAGATATTTTCACTCCATCTTCAATGAGAATTGGGCCATGAGTCGTATCAAAAACAACACCTGGATACACAGTTGCCCCTGAATGGATGTATAAGTGTTTGTCTTTTCCTACGATATGAAATCCTGATTGTTTTGCTTTGTACTTTTGGCGAAATCGTTTCCAATCTTTTTCAATATTCAAAGTATCTTCAATGATCGAAGTCACAGTTCCAAGTAATTCCCAAGGCAAAAAAGAATCGGAACTATAAATTGAATCATAATGATCTAATGTTGCGGGGAATACATGAGGGTAACGATTAAAAATTAAAGTTTCAAATTCCTGGTTTGGACCTTTATAATGAATCTTGGAACCAGGATATTTTCTCTCTAACTTTTCAAGTAGTGTCATTCCACCTAAATTCCATTCAAAAAATGAATGAAACCTTGATAGAGGCTCAATTGACGGATTACGTTTAGAATCGTCGAGTAAAAGATTCACAAACTACTCCACAGTAACTGATTTAGCTAAGTTCCGAGGTTGATCCACATTGCATCCCCTAAGAATTGCTATGTGGTAAGATAATAACTGTAAAGGTATCACTGCAAGTAACGGAACTAGTGCATCTGCAGTCTTTGGAATTTGAAATGTAAAATCTGCCATACTTTGGATTTCAGTATCTCCCTCGGTCACTATGGCAATTACTTTACCTTTTCTTGCTTTAACCTCTTGGATATTGGAGATCACTTTTTCATACGAACTATCTTTTGTCGCAATGAAAACAACTGGCATATCCTCATCAATTAGAGCGATAGGTCCATGTTTCATTTCTGCAGCAGGGTAACCCTCAGCATGAATATAAGAAATTTCTTTTAACTTCAATGCACCTTCCAAAGCAACAGGGAAATTAAATCCACGTCCCAAATATAGAAAGTTAGTTGCTCGATAAAAATGTTCGGAAATATTTCGGATCTCTTCATCTTTGGTAAGAATTTTGGCTACTTTATCCGGGATAGAATCGAGTTCTAATAATAAAGTTTGGTAGTCTGATAATGAAATTGTTCCCTTTTTTAAACCTAAGTAAAGAGCCATCATCGTTATGATAGTGACTTGTGAAGTAAATGCTTTGGTAGAAGCCACACCAATTTCAGGTCCTGCATGTAAATATGCACCTGCGTGTGAAGCACGAGCAATGGAAGAACCCACTACGTTACACACACCAAAAATCAAAGCACCTTTTGACTTCGCAAGTTCGATGGCCGCAAGTGTATCTGCAGTTTCACCGGACTGCGAAATTGCAATTACAACATCTCTTTCTGTAACGATAGGATTTCGATAGCGAAATTCGGATGCATATTCTACTTCCGTTGGGATACGAGCGATATCTTCAAATAAATATTCGCCGATTAGACCTGCATGCCATGAAGTTCCACAACCAACAAGTATCAATCGATCAGCATTTAAAAAACGATTTAAATATTGGTCGATACCACTTAAGAACAAATGGTGTTCGCGTGATACCAAACGTCCACGCATCGCATCACGAATAGATTTTGGTTGTTCAAAAATCTCTTTTAACATAAAGTGTGGGTATCCACCTTTCTCTATGTCTTCCAAATCCAATTCTAGTTTTTGAATGAATGGAGTTTTGGTAACGTTCTCCAAATTTTTAACGACTAGGCTACCATCTTTGATGATTGCTATTTCTTGGTCATTAAGGTAAGTTACATTGTTCGTGTATTCGATAATCGGTGTTGCATCAGAGGCAACAAAATATTCGTCTTCACCAATCCCAATTACGAGTGGGGAACCTTTTCTCGCCGCAATCATCGATCTTTCATTATCTTTTGAAAGTACAACTATGGCGTAAGCTCCTACCACTTCGTTCAATGAAAGGCGAACGGCTTCTTCAATCGTACATTTGTTTTGTTTTTTGATTTCTTCAATCAAATGAATGAGAACTTCGGAATCCGTATCGGATTTGAATATGTGTCCATTACTCTCTAATTCTTTTTTAATAGAACTATAGTTCTCAATGATACCATTATGAATAATGGCAAGTTTTCCATCTGAACTTGTATGAGGGTGCGCATTACGATCGTTTGGTTCTCCGTGAGTTGCCCAACGTGTATGTCCAATCCCAAGACTTGCTTCTAATTTTCGATTTCCAATTTCAGTTTCTAAATCGGCAACCTTCCCTTTTTTTTTGACAATCTCCAGACCACCGTTTAACAGTGCAACACCTGCGCTGTCATACCCTCGGTATTCTAATCTTTTTAAACCTTTTATGATAACAGGAAGAGCCTGTCTTTTACCTAGATAACCTACGATTCCACACATTGTTTTACTCTCTTTAAAGTAGATTCCAAATCAGATTGGGATTTTGTTTCTGTTATGACACGAAAGATTGGTTCTGTATTGGAAGGCCTGATATGTATCCAAGAATCGGATACATACATCCACAAACCATCTTTTTCGGAAATGAGTTTGGGCGAAAACTCAGTTTGGAAATTGTGATATAAATTTTCCAAAGACATTCCCTTGGCCAATGGAAAAGATTGTTTGTCCATATATAATTTTGGAAGTCCATCCATCAGTTCGTCGATGGTTTTTCCTGTTTCCGCCATTAGGTTCAGAATATGAGCAATTCCGGAAACTGTATCACGTCCAAAGGATGGAATGTTTGGATCAATCACTCCACCATTTCCTTCTCCACCAAACACGGATTTGGTTCGAATCATTTCCTCAACTACGTTTGCTTCACCCACTTTGCTTCGTATCACTTCTCCACCAAAACGAGAAGCTACTTCTTCGTTCAAAAAACTTGTGGATAAATTGACGACTACTTTCGATTTTTTCTTTGATTCCGAAAGAACGTTCATAAGAGCCAAAGGCAAAGTGTATTCTTCTGAGATAGCTCCACGTTTCGGGGAAAACAAAACCAAACGATCAGCATCTGGATCCAAAGCAAAACCAATATCTGCTTTCGATTTTTTAAAGTATGGTTCGACTTTTTTTAATGCAGAAGCTGTTGGTTCTGGAGGACGTGGAAACGTTCCATCTGGATTACAATTATGCGAGATTACTTTGCAACCTAACATCTGTAAAAACTTAGGGATTACGTAAGAACCAGCGCCACCCACTGCATCAACAAATACTGTAAATTTTTTCTTCTTAATTTTGGAAACGTTGACTCTTTTTAAAACTGATGATAAGTGTAAGTCGATATAATCTTCACCAGAATCAATATAACTTTTAGGAGATATTTGTTCTTTTGTAAAGGACCCAGACTGGAGGATGGAAAGTAATTTCTGATTTTCTTCTGCCGAAAAGAAAAAACCTTTTTTGGAAATAAATTTAAACGCATTCCATTCCATTGGGTTGTGAGAGGCAGAAATCATAATTCCACCGTTTGCTTTGGCTAAGTTGACTACTGCTTTTGTTGTGGGAGTCGGAACGAGTCCCAATGTTAATACAGAACATCCTGAAGCTAACAACGCCGAGGTGAGAAGGGATTCTAAATAAGGACCACTGGGTCTTGAGTCTCGACCAATCACAACCGTTCCCTCATTCATCATGGTTGCAAAGGATTTTGAGAAGGCAAGTGCCTCTTCTAAACCAAATCCTTGTCCAATTTTTCCCCGAACACCGGAGATTGAAATCATGAGAGAGGAAAGATCATACTCTTTTGTGAAATGCATACAATACGATCAAGGCTCTTGGATTCACACTGTAAGTCTATCTTTTTGCTTTATGTGAAGTATCAGCGAAGTGGAAATAAAAAATAGATTTGAAGTAAAACGGTTTGGGCGATGACAGGATTGAACTGCCGACCCGCTGCTTGTAAGGCAGCTGCTCTCCCAGCTGAGCTAATCGCCCGTTGTTATGACCAGTAAACTAAGGCAAAGAAATCTGTAAATTAGAAATAGAAATAAAAAAGGCCACACATGGTGGCCTCATTCCAAGGTGCTAAAAGCAATTGTTAGGCGGCTTTTGCTTCAATCGAATTGATACGAAGTGCCATACGTGATTTTTTACGATCCGCATTTTTTTTGTGGATGAGTTTTGTTTTCGCAGCTCGGTCCAATTTAGAAGAAAGTTTAGAAAATACAGAAAGTGCTTCGGTTTTGTCGCCAGATTTGATGGCTTTAATGAGAAGACGAGCGTAAGTGCGTAACTCACTTCGGTCTTCGCCATTTCGCTCTTTTCTACGAGCGGTTCTACGGATGTCTTTTTTAGATGATTTTAAATTAGCCAAGGAATGTCCCCTATGAGGAATTTTTACTTATCTTTTGAGTACCACTCTGCCGGTCAAGGCGAAAGAGAAAAAAATAAGAACCAAAATTAAGGCTTTTGACCCAACTGATGGGAGCAAACGATGTTTTCAGCACTGATTTGGATCGATTCCGAACTCTATGAAATTTTGAAACAACGCCATTTAGACCTTGGTCTTGTCATAAAAATGGCTATCTTATCCTTAAAACTAGAGGGATTGGAACCTGGATCCTATCCAAAAGGAGAGTTTGGCCATTATGAAAGGTTGGAACTTTCTCGTTATGATTTTTTTACGTTAAGTTTGATTTCAAGGGAGAAGGAAGTTGACCCAAACGTATTACTCTCATATGCTTTCACAGAAGCTTTGTTGGAAATTTTGCGACTGTGACCCCTGATAAATCAAAATATCACTATATAAAAATTGATTCGATCGACGAGATCGACCCCATCAAATTATCCATTTCGCAAATCCAACAGCGGTATATCGACAAGGATAACAACCGTTATGCCCTAAGGTTTAACAAAGAAATCCGTAGAATTGAGATTTTAAAACTAGTGGGCAATCATTTTGAGATTGTCCCCCACCACCAGACATCGACTTCAAAAGAAGAAATCAATGCAAGAGAAACAAAGTCCCCAAATATACAAAGCCCTCCTCCCATCATTTCAGAAGATCTTAGGTCCAATCCCATTTTAGGGAAATTAATTTCGGCCCAAGAACCAAAATCCACTATTCATTCTGAAACTTCGGCAAGTCCCATGGAGATTCCCAAAGAAAAACATACTCCCGTTGTGGAAGAAAATCTTATGAGGGAAGATGTGGACTTGGATATTTTCGAAGGTGAAGAACCTCCTAAGCCAGAAGAGCCACTTTCTCATGAAGGTTTACTCAATACACCAGAACCTCCTAAACCTGAAGAGTTCGAAGACCACTCACAAATTACGGCAAATACTCGACTGGAAGAAGGAACAGGAGAAAAAACAGCACAGCAGAGGATTGATGATTTTTTAAAAATCATTGCAACTTATAGAGAAAGGATAACTGCCATCATTCGTAACCTTCAATCCTCTCGGATTTTTGAACTTACGGGGGATCCATCCGAAAACAAAAATATTGTGGGTAATTTTTCAAGAGAAATCGATGCAACTGTTTTTGAAGCCATTGATAAAATGATCGATCTTCATAAAGAAATGACATCATATCCTCGTCCAATCACATATTATATATCCAAAGCACCTGTGGAAAAAAGAGAAGAGATGAAACTCATCGAGTCAGACAAAGAAAAGTTAAACAACTTACATTTGTTCGAAATGCAAAGGCATACCGATGCGATCATTAAAGATCTAAAAAAATTGAGTTTGCAGTTATTGAATATATTGAATATCAAAAATGAAATTCAAGTCAAACAATTACAGTACGCAAACCAATTGATGTTTGTGGATGCAAAGAATGCCTCACTATATTTTGCACAAGACTTAGATAAAACCATTTTGGAAATTGAAAACTGGAAACAATCGAAATGAAAGAACTGTCGGAAGCAGAAACAAAAGCAATATTAGAAAAAATTCGATCTGAATATAGAGAACACGGAAAACTCAATCCAAAAGCATTCGACCAAACAGGATTTGAACAAAGGTATCTTCAAGTATTAAAACTAAGAGGCAACATTACAAAATTTCTTACAGAAGAAGTTACGTTTTTAGAGCAACTCAAATCGAAGTTCCAAGAACTTGCTGCGAGAAAAGAAGCAGCAAAAGCCCAAACACTCAACCGGATTATGGATGAATCGATTGAGAAATTGGCAAATTACAAAAAGGTAGATTTCCATCCATTGGCAAAAGTAGAAACTCGATACTTTTATGGTGCCATGTTGGATTTTACGGAAATGGAACTTCCTGTTCTCATTTATATTTTCAAAGGTACTCCCGAATATTCCTACTTACAAGATGCAGTTTTGCAAGTGGAAAGAATTGGGCTCACCCGACGTGGTCTTCCATCCATTAAAATGCAAGAGTTCATGAAAACTTTGTTAGATGCCAATGGCAATGCCATTGTGATTGAAAAAGCCTCACAAAATTTATTAAAAGATGGTTGTATCGCTTTAAAAAACATCATCGTGGCCGTACAAGATCTAACAGCAAAAAATAGAATTAACCCAGATATGATTGTCCAAGTAAACCAAAAAGAATATCCCAATTCTTTTAATGCTTACAACGGGAAAAAGTTTGGAGAATGTTTAAATCGGATCACTGAACGATGCAAACAAATCATACAAGATTTTCGAATGAATGCGTTGATGAATATCGAAGGTTGATTCAAATGTGGCTTCATGGACCCTATTTTACTTGGTGTCAGCGACACAATTGAATCAGAATTTGATGCTGAGGTTTATAAAAACCTCAGCCCTTTAGAAAAATACCATTCTTTACTTTTTAACTCTGTCGATAAACTGTTTGGATTCCTCGGAACTAACAGAGAAACACTCAAACCCTACCTTACTGATTTTGTTTCCGTTGAAGCACAGTCACTTGGCAGAGAGGGATATGGTTTTACGATCAAAGATGCAAATGATATGGGATTTGGTGGCCTTGCCTGCCATACAGTAGACCTTGGTGGAGCCAGTGTGGGTGGAGCCATTGCACAAGCCCATACCATTGTCAAAGCCAATCCTTATGCGGTGGTGCTTGTTGCCGCAGCCGATATTCCCAAATCCGTATTCAAACAAGTCTCTGACTTAAAACGACTCACGGCAACAGTTTGCCATAAGGATTGGGAGATGCCTTATGGAGCAACCCTCATTGGTCTCTACTCCTTGTTATGTGAACGAATGATGTTTGATACAGGTGTGACAAGTGATGATTTAGAAGTGATTACAAAACACTTCCGAACCCTTGCCGAAACCAATCCCCGTGCCTTCCAATACCAAAAACCAATGGTGGAGAAACAATTACAAAAACCTTTATCTGGTGTGTATAGCACTCCCATGATTGCCATTGTCACTGACCATGGATTCGCAACCCTCATCACATCAGAGTTCATGAAACAGAAGTTAATTGATAAAAAAGTGATTAAGGCTGATGCCAAACACATTTATGTGATTGGTTCGGGTCACAGTGCCCATGCCGAATACCTCATCCAAAAAAAGGATTTAAAAAGCCCTGCAGGTCTTGCTTGTGAAAGGGCCGTCGCGTCGAGTGGGATCAGTCGGTCAGAAATTGACTATGCTTGGATTTACGATTGTTTTACTGGGATGGTCATTCATGAGGCTTCGTTGTATTTTGGAGTCTCGCCGAAAGATACCGCAAATGCACTTCGGAATGGAAAGATCTCCAATGGAACAAAAGAAATTCCAATCAATTTAGGCGGTGGGATTTTGAATTACCAAGCAGCGATGGCAATCTCTGGCGCAACTGGCCTTGTGGACATCGCAAGCCAATATGGACTTTCAGTTCATCCCATTCCCAAAGTATTGAGTGAACCACCTAAGGTGAGTTTGCTTGGAGGTAATGGTGGGATTGATAGCATCAATTCCGTGATCCTGTTTGCCAAAGACAAAACAGAAAGGGTCTCGAAAGAACCAATGGAATTAAAAGCATTGGAAGTGAATGTTCCCAGTCCGAAGGAAAAGGAAAAAGCCACCATACTTTCTGCGACAACGATTTACTTCAATCCGGGCGGAGAAAAAAAACCACCTTATCTGATTGTTTGTTCGACCAAAGAGAATGGAGAAATGGTTCTCACGAACCTATATAACAAAGAAGGAAAGGAGATTGTATCAAAAGAGGGATTGGAACTGGGAAAAACAAAAGTGGAGTTCCAACTCATTGATGGCAAAATCCAAGCAGTGGTTTTAGATTGAATCTGATGTAATTTAGAAAGTTATTGCCACCACCGAACTAGATGGTGGCGACTTGAGAATTATGGTTCTGAGAAAAAACCAACCATGAAACATGGTTGATCTGGCTTCTCACCTAAAACTGTTTTAAAAAACGTAAATTCCCTGATTGGAAATAACGGATGTCATGGATGCCGTAACGCATCATCACCAATCGGTCAAGGCCCAGTCCAAAGGCAAACCCTGTCCATGTTTTAGAATCAAGTCCAGCGGCTTCTAAGACATTGGGGTGAACGAGTCCACAAGGGAGAAGTTCGAGCCATCCCGATTGTTTGCATACACTACACCCATCTCCATTACAAACAAGACAATTGATATCCAGCTCAAAACCAGGTTCCACAAATGGGAAGTATCCTGGGCGGAGTCTTGTTTTGATTTCTTTACGGAACACTCGTGATAAAAGTGTTTCCATAGTATAAATCAAATGGGCAACCGAAATGTTTTCTCCTACGACCATTCCTTCGACTTGGTAGAAGGTATTTTCATGGGAGGCGTCCACTTCTTCGTACCGGAACACACGTCCTGGAGCAATGATGCGAAACGGTGGTTTTAGTTTTCGAAGAGCTCGCACTTGGATGGCGGATGTGTGAGTCCTAAGTAAATTGCCATCCACCGTATAAAACGTATCTTGCATATCACGTGCTGGGTGATCGTCCGTGAAGTTTAAAGCACCAAAATTGTTTTCATCTGTTTCGACTTCTGGACCATCCATCACAGAAAAACCCATTGAGGTGAAGATGTCTTCAATCTCGTATTGGATTTGCGAAATGGGATGCAAACTCCCTCTTTCTTTTTTGGGAAGTGGGCGAAGTGTATCAAAAAATTCTTTACCCAATTGGTTTTCGTAAAAACTTTCTTTGAGACTCGTTCGTTTGGTCTCCACCAAAGCTTCGAGTTTTGTTTGTGCTTCGTTTGCTTCTTTGCCAACAGTCTTTTTTTCTTCTACAGACAGGGAAGCAAGTCCCTTCAGAACAGAAGTGAGTTTTCCTTTTTTACCGAGAAATTGGTTTTTAAATGCATCTAACTCCTGTTCGTTGGTTGCAGAACTTAATACAGTTTCAGCTTCTTTGATTAAAGATGCGATTTCTTGCGATAGGCTCATAGTGACTCTCGTGTTTCAATTAAGGATTTTAGTTCCGAATAAATCCCACCAAACGCACCATTGGACATGGCAAGGATGATGAGTTTGTCTTTTTTGTATTTTGGTAAGATCTTTTTTAAAAGAGAAGGAATGTCTTTTGGTGTGGGAGCATAGATAGACTCTTTTTTGGTATTGGATTTAATATCCTTCACCAATTTTTTGACATTCAGACGAAGGGACTTACTCACTTTGTCTACTTGGTACACTTCAGTGACAATGCTCACATCACTTCCTTTGAAACATTTCGCAAAATCATCTTGAAACACATTTCGGTGTGAAGTCGCACTCCTTGGTTCAAAAAGAGAAATAATTTTGTAACCAGGATACGCTTCCTTATGTGCTTTGATGGTTTCTTGGATGGCAACGGGGTGATGGGCAAAGTCTTCCACAAGTAAACTTGTTTCAGAAACATATAGGTTTTCTTGCCTACGTTTCACACCAGGGAAGGATTCCACTGCTTCTAAAATTTCTTTTCGTTTTTGAGGAGCGATTTCCAAACAAACACGCACTGCCACTTCCACATTGCGATAATTATGCGACCCTATAAGAGAAGGTTTGATTTTAGATTTTGTGCGGATCTCAGTTAAAATTCCTTTTTCATATTTAAAAATGGAATTTTTATCACCCAATTCAAAGGATTCCACAGGTGCATGTTGGTAATCTTTTGTGATATCACTTAAATTTTTGGACCCTTTCCAATAAAAAACCTTTCCGCGACCGGGGACTAAGTTTAACAGCCGTTTGAACATGACTTTGATTGCATCCAAATTGGCAAAAATATCAGCATGGTCAAAGTCAAGTGCGTTCATCACAAGGTAATAAGGCCTATAGTGTAAAAACTTGGAACTTTTATCAAAGAAGGCGGAATCATATTCATCCCCTTCGATAACAAAATAATCACCATCACCAAGTGCAAATCCAGGAAATCCATCCTTACGGATTCCACCTACAAAAAGTCCGGGTCTTAGTCCAATCGATTCTAAAATCCAATGGGTGAGAAAAGTGGTAGTGGTTTTGCCATGAGTGCCTGAAATCACAATTGGTTTTTTCCCTTTGAGGAAAAAATGACCAATGGCTTCTGCCATACTCATATATTCAATCCCTGTGTTTAATACTTCTTCTACTTCTGGGTTCCCCCGTGATATTGCATTCCCAATGATCACAAGGTCAGCACCTTTCACATTCTCCTTACGATAACCAGACTTAGGTGAAAGTCCCCACTCTTCCAATTTATCTGACATTGGTGGGTATAGGTTTTGGTCTGAACCAGAAACATCATGTCCTTGCTGTTTGAGCATATATGCTAAATTGCCCATGGCAATCCCGCCAATCCCTACCAAAAATATCTTCAAAAGAGTACCGTCCTAATGAGGTTATAAAGGAATAAAGGAATCGAAAGTAGAACCAAAAAGAATAACACTACTTTCATTAAAAAAAACAAAAAATCAAAAGAACTCCAAACCCTGCGAATGGATAAATAAAAATACGATAAATGTAAAGAATATAGGAATCCAACAGCTAACATAAACAAGGGGATTGGAGCAGGAAAAATCCAAAAGATAGAAGTGGCTGTGAAAGCTAAAAAGGATATGATAAAGACATGTGGTTCAGGACCTTCCCAATCTTTTGTACGATCACGCATTTGGTGGTACATCCGAAAACTATCCACAAGCCGAACGACAAAATAGAATCCAAGGTAAAAAAAGAAAACAGTTCCAACCCCTTGGGTATACGTGAGTCTTGTTTCTTCTTCCACAAACGAAACTTTAAAAATCAGAATTTGGATACAATTGCCAATCAATTTGGCAATTGGTGCAAGTAACATAAGTTGCAGGTGGGCTAACCAAACATCACGCCCACCCAAATCTGCTTTGTGGTAATACGATTCAAAAGCAGACATTGGGGAATAAAATAAATCACGGATGAGTTGCATCCGTTGTGTGATTGTTGAAACTTTTTGCACCTTATTGGATTTTCTGGTTGGGGCGCTCGTATCGGGAAGCACTTTTCACTTTCATGACGGCATTCACTAAATTTTGGAATGATTCTTCTTTCATCCAAGTGACAGACTCTTCAAAATGAGGAGGGAATTGCCGTAAAACAGGACGCCATTTTCCAGATTCCGATTCCCAAACTGGATAAAGCGACAAACGGATTTTGTTCCCTCCAGATAAGGTCACATCAAGGATGGCTTCTGGGCTCAGTTTATCGGAGAAAATTGGAAACTTCGGAGCACCTGTTTCATCAGGATAAAATTCTACCTTTAAACCTTTCACAACAGATTCCCATTGATTTCCAACATCGGGAGGTAATACAATTCGTTCACCTGTTGTCCGACTCCAATCATTCACGAATACATTGTATTGGTTTTTTTTGGCTCTGTTTTCGGCATGAACTGAAATTCCTTGTCCAACAAATTTAAGTTCCTTGATGAAACCTTCGCTCACCGTCACATACATTTTTTCTCTAAAATTAGTCACTGGTGTTCGAAACTTTTCGATGATGTATTGGTAAGGAGCAATGATTTCCTTATTGATGAGTACGGCGATTCGACCTTCATCCGATCCTATTTTTTTACCAAATAACAATTGTTTGCTTAAATCAAAGGAAATATCTTTTCCATTTTCATCTGATAATGTTAAAGATGGGGAAGATTCTCCTAAACAATAGTTTTTTTGGATTTGATCGCTAGTCACTTCAATGAGTTTTGTTTTAAGAACACTGAGTTCTGAAAAACTATTTTTCACATTATAATTCCCTTCATAGGAAAGGGAATCCCCTTCCCTAAGGGTAGTGACAGTATACAGTGCGGGTTCATTCCAACCACGAGGAATTTTTCTGAAAACCATGGGTTGATCTGCAAAACTTGGGACCATATTTCCACACCAATCTTCTTTTGGAGGAAGATAACGTATGGATTTCCAATCTTCTTTCCAATAATTGGTTTCCGAAATGTTCTCCGGATGATCCTCAAGTAAATAAAATAAGAGGAACAAACCTAAAAAGGCTATTAGAACTAAACTGATTTTTTGTTTCATACTTCTATTAGTGAATGTTTACGTCTGGTATAAACAAAGTAAGATCCAACCGCTAAAATGAATCCTGGAAACAAAAATACTCCAATCAACCATGCAACTAACTTTTGATTGTCGGATAGCGATATTGTATCCACTTCTTCTTTTTTTAAAGGAATTTCTGCAACGATATTGTCTTGGAATAAACCTGTTATGGAAACTGTGGAAAATTGTGAGTTCATTACATAAGGAATGAACTGATCTGTAATCCAAGTTGTACCTGTGTGTAGAATGATTTTTCCCGACTTATCACCTGTCAGGGACATCGGTGATAAAACCACAGAAAGGATTTTACTTTCTTTTTTCTCAGTTGGATCCATTTTACCATTTTTGTTTTCATCTTGGTAAACATCATAACCTGATTCTAGTAAAGTTTCCGATTTCCAAACAAAAGGAGTTGGTGCATTTGTTTCGTTTTCCAGATAACCACTGTAAGGAAATAGAATCCCCATATCTTTTTTTTGCAAAAGATCAGTAAGTCTGTGGTCAGGAAAACGTTTTGCGATGATAAAACCTGGTTTTTCTTCTCGCTCAATGAGAGGAGTTGATTTAAATTTTAATCCGGCAGATTGTAATAACCAACTAAAATCTTCACTCCCTTTTGGCTCCATGGTGATCAGTATTTTTCCATTTTTCTCTAACACAAATTTGGTGAGTTCTTCTTTTGCTTCTTTGGAAAATGGAACCGTTGGTCCAAGGATAACTAGCATTTCAGCATCTTCAGGTAATTTGGAAGGCCAACCTTGAGCAAAACCGAGTTCAGCCACTTTGAAATTTAAAAATTGTAAGGACGAGACAAATCGATTCACTTGTTCGTTGGGTAATGCACGAAATGACACTCCATATCGCTCCCCATTGGCAACGGTGAAATATACTTTTTTTTGTTCCGTTGTCACGTTGAGTAAAGCACCAACTAACTTACGTTCCAAATCTTCTAAATCTTTTGGTTCTTTCGCGATCACTCTTTCTTCAGCAAATGGAGTCGTGGATGTCAATAGAGACTGTTTTTTAGAACGAACAAATATAGTTCCATTGGATACTTGACCGAAATCTTTCAATAAATCAACTTCTACATCGGCATTGATGAACTGAACCGTAATGTGCGAATTTTCTGATTTGATTTGGTCGAGTAAAATTTCGATATCTGGTCGTACTCGTGTTAAAGCAAAAGCCGCAAGTTTGTCACCATTGGCCGGGCCATCTGCTTCAAGAGGTCGTGGATAAAAGGCAGTAATCGTAACATCTTCAGAGATGGGTTTGATTAAATTTCTTGAAATTTGTGATAAAGAAAATTTACCCTGACTACTCAAATCAAAGTTATAGTTTCGTTTAATCGCAAAATAATTCACCGCCACAAGGATTGGCAAAACAAACAAAAATCCTAGAACCGCATTTTGTAATAAGGAACTTTTGGATTTTGCTAAATTACTTTGTGCTTCGAGCGAAGATTTACCTATCTCAAGTAAAATGATTTGTAATAAAAAAACCAAAGAAAAGAGGACCACACATAAAAGAAGGAACTCTCTGATTTTTGGAATCGAACTTACCTCTTCATTAAAACCTGCAACTGGTTTTAAATCTAAAAAATCACGGAGGACCGAAAGTAAAAATGCGGCGATCCCAAAAACGGCAGCAATATAACGATTTTGGTCTTCTTTACGAATCCCTTTTGAAAAAGCGCGGACAATCGTATCCGATGCCAAAAACAAAAACACAACTCCTAAAAAAATAATTTTTCTTTTAGGGTCCACCACCATTCCATCAAACAAGAAATAGGCGAACAAGGAAATTAAACTTACAAATGGCAAAATTCTATCAGCAGATAATAACATAATTTACCCTCTCCATCTCCTGGATTCCAAGACCTTCACGGTTAAGTACAAAAATAGGAAAGTTCCACTTAAGAAAAAAACAATTCCTGTCAAAGGTAACACACCTTTTGCAAAGGCAGCAAAGTGTGAAAAGATATGTAAATGGAATAAAACCTTTCTTGTGGTTGCTTGAAATAAATGAGAAAAATAACCAACGACCCAAAGTGTCAAAATAATGAGCACGGATATGAGGAGTGAAATCATTTGGTTTTTTCCAAGACTAGAACCAAACATACCTATGGTGAAGGTAAAAATTCCTAGTAAAAATACACCGATACTACCAGATGCCACCATATAAAAAGGTGCTTTCCAAAATGCATACAAAAGGAGTGGAAAAAGTCCATTGATAAAAATTGTTATGATGCCACAAACTGTCACACCAAACATAAATTTGCCGAAAACAATTTCTAAATCTGTGATAGGAGAGGTAAATAAAAGTTCAAGAGTTCCTTTATTCCTTTCTTCCACAATGGAACCCATCGAAATGATTACCATTGCAATCAATATGGTTGTCATAAAAGATATAAAAGTGATGTAGGTTGCTATTTCATAATTAGCAGTCCCATTAAAATTGAGGATCATCACAAACAATGCATTTAAGAATGCAGTGCCTCCAAGGACTAGTGGTCCCATATAGGTTCCGAAAAATAATCGTAATTCTTTTTTATAGATCCAAACAGCCGTTTGCCAGTTCATATTTTCTCCATAAAAATCTGCTCGAGTGATACTTCTTGTTTTTTTAATGATTCAATTTGAATCCCAGAAGACAATGCTTTTGAAAATAAGGATTCTTTGAATTGTTTTGGATTTGTTGTTCGCACTAAAAACATTTCTTCTTCTTTTCCAGTTCCCATTTCGGTAACAGTATCATTCCCAGAGAGAACTGTTTTCATAAATTGAACCAATTCCTCTTTCGGTTTGCCAGAAAGACCAACTTCCCAGCCTGCAAGTCGGTTCATCTCCTCTTCCAAACGAGAGAGAGAAAGTTCTTGTTTCAAACTCCCTTTGTGGATGAATAAAAATTTATCACAAGTTTTATAAATCTCAGTTAGGATATGACTTGAGATGAGGACTGTATGATTTCCCGCCAAACTTCGAATCAAACTTCGAATTTCGACAATTTGTTTTGGGTCAAGGCCTGAAATTGGTTCGTCCATGATCACTATTTCAGGATCACCTAGGATGGCTTGTGCAATTCCCACACGTTTGCGATAGCCAAGGGATAAAGTTCCGATGAGTTTATCTTTCACATGGATGAGATTTGTTTTTTCAATCACCTTTTCTATTTCCGAATTTAGTTTTGAGTCCTCAATTTTTTTAATGCGACCCACAAACTGAAGGTATTCGGATATTGTCATATCCTCATAGAGGGGCGGTGTTTCTGGTAAATAACCGATCTTTTGTTTTGCTTCTAAAGGAAAATCAAAGATGGACTTCCCGTCAATGGAGGCATCCCCTGCACTTGGGATTAAATACCCGGTGAGGATCCGGATGGTTGTGGTTTTTCCTGCACCATTCAGACCTAGTAGGCCCACGATCTCACCTTTCTCTAATTTAAAATTGAGCCCTGAGATGGCTCGTTTTTCGCCGTAAAATTTGGATAAATTGCTGACTTGTATCATAACTTTGGTTTAGTTTTCGTATACCTGCACCTATGAATGAATTTCTGGAAAAAATCAAAAGCTTTTTCAAGGATGAAGAGAGCTTTTTTGATGCAAAGCAACTTCTCGGCCAAAATTGGCACAATTTTGTCCCTCAATACTTTGATAAAATCCTAGAAACACGTACGAATGCGGTATATGTATTAGACAGAGACGGAAATTACACCTATGTCAATGCAAAAGCTGTGGAAATGGCCGGGAAATCCGCAGAAGAAATGTTAGGGCAAAACATTTGGAATTTATTTCCAGTACTAAAAACCATCGAATTTGGAACTCAATTATCTGAGGCCATTCAAGAAAAAAAAACCTTTCGATCTGAAGAAACTTACTTCGATACGTTGGGTTGGTACGATATGCAAGTTTTCCCACAAGAAAACTTTACGATCATCATTGCAACCGAAGTCACAAACGAAAAAAATGCAAAAGATGAATTTAGCCAAATCCTAACTAAAAACAAAACAATCCTTAATGCATTACCTGACTTATTATTTGGAATCCATAGAAATGGACAAACAATCAATCATAAAGAATTTCCAAATTTTACAGGTTGGGATTGTAAAAACAAAGAAACTAACCTTCGTTACTCTGATATATCCGAAATTTTTCCAAATGATAAATTAGAAGAAATCCAAACGATTTTACACCAAGTGATTGATTTGGGAATCACTAAAACAGTCGAATATTCAATCCACGATACTGATGGTGAAAAATATTTCGAAGCAAGGTTTATAAAAACGGGTGATGTAGATGCACTTGCGATCATTCGGAATATCACAGAACGAAAAAAAGCAGAAGCATTAAAAAATGAATTCATCAGTTTGGTGAGTCATGAGCTGAGAACTCCACTCACATCTATCAAAGGTTCAATTGATTTATTGCTTGCGGGAGTTGCAGGTGAACTGTCAAACCAAACCAAGTCTTTACTTAATATTTGCCGCAAGAACACACAAAGACTCGTTCGATTTGTGACTGACCTTCTCGATATCGAAGCTTTGGATTCAGGGAATATCAACTTTAAATTCAGAACCTATCAACTCAACGAAATCCTACAAACTTCTGTGGATGGGATGCGTACTTTTGCAGAACAGTATCATGTTCTATTGAATTTTGATTCTAACTTTCCTCAAACAAGCGTTTATGTAGATGAAGATCGTTTGAACCATTGTATCACGAATTTAATTTCGAATGCAGTGAAATATACTCCCAAGTATTCAGAAGTGTCCATCTCTGTCCAAACCGATGAAACAAAAACAAAAATTCTCATTAGAGACAATGGACCAGGCATTGATCCTAATTTTGCACCTAGGTTGTTTCATAGATTTGCACAAGGGGCTCCCCCAAAAGATAAACTTGTCGGAGGATCTGGGCTTGGACTTTCCATTACCAAGGGTTTTGTGGAAGCCATGAATGGTAAAATTTACTTTTTTTCTGATGAAGTTGGCACTGTTTTTACAATAGAATTACCAATTACAAAACCAGGGCAAATTCCCATTGGAATGAACCAATGAGTACCCCGATTCTAAAACATGTTTTGATAGTTGAAGATGAGGAAGATATTGTAGAGATCCTTCGAATTGCCCTTGCGTATAACTCTAGTTATGAAGTGAGTTTTGCGAAAACGGGACCGGAAGGATTACAAAAAGCAATCATCCTACAACCCGATTTGATCCTTTTGGATGTTCTGATGCCGGGTATGAATGGGATGGAACTGATTGAAGAACTCAAAATTTTTCCGGAAACCAAAAGGATCCCGGTTGCCTTTCTCACATCACGCGTGCTAAAGAATGAAATTTTGGAATACCAAAGAAGAGGAGGCATCGGTGTGATTGAAAAACCCTTTGCCCCTCTTGAAATCTCTGAAAAAATCCAAACCCTATGGGATGATTTTCACAAATAGTAAAACCTATTTATTTATTTGTCTTGGAACCCAGCTAAAATTTCATCCTGGCGTCCCATCAGTTTTACAGATAACCTTGGTCCCACCTCACAAACGATACGCGAGGCAACATAATTACCCCAACGTGCTGATTTTTGTGCCGAATACCCTTGTGTGAGTCCATACAAAACTCCGGCAGCAAAAGCATCACCTGCTCCCGTTGTATCAATTGGTTTTACAGGAAAACCAGGAACTAATGTTATTTTGCCATTTTCAGCAACATATGCACCATCTTTACCAGCAGTCATAAATACCAATGAACAGAGCTTAGATACATATTGTACGGCTTCTTCTGGTGTTTTTGCTCCACTTAAAGCGAGTCCTTCTTCTGTATTACAAAAAACTACATCAACGTATTCTTTTGTTAGATGGATGAATTCATCTCTGGAACGATTCACACAAAATGGATCACTATATGTAAAAGAAACTTTTACATTGTTTTCTTTTGCGATTTTCATCGTAAGTTCACTTGCTTTTTTAGTAGAATCTCCATCCCACAAATAACCTTCGACATACACATATTTACTTTTTTTTAAGTTTTCAAGATCAATATCATTTGGACCAAGAGATGTGGAGATCGCAAGATTGGTAAGCATCGTTCGTTCAGCATCAGGTGTTGTTAAGACAACACAAGTTCCAGTATGGCCCGATTTGTCAGGAGTGGTTTCAAATAAAACTCCTGCATCTTCCATATCTTTTTTATAAAACTCACCATAAGTATCGTGAGTGACTTTCCCAGTATAACAACAAGTCCCTCCAGAATTTGCAATCGCAATCATTGTATTGGCTGCACTTCCACCGGACCTAAGTTCTTTCTTCTCATCATGTAAATCAGCAAGAATTTGACCTTGTCTTGACTCATCGACTAAGGTCATTACACCTTTGGTGATACTTTGTTTTTCTAAAAAATTGGGATTGATAAAGGCAATGATATCTACCAGGGCGTTCCCTACGCCGAATACGTCGTAATGTTTCATGTGGACAATGCTTTTTTCCTTTAGGGAATTGACACTCAATTTTCCTATTCCAGTTTGGCAAGGTACCGAGAAAAAAACGACTTCATGGTTTCCAAATTCAATTTATTTTTCCTCATTTGTTTGTTCCTCGGGCCAAAACTATTACTCTCACAAGAAACATCAAAAAAAGAACCAGAAACAATCGAGATCAAAGCGAATGTCGATTCAGCTTCCAAAAATACCAATTTTAGTAAAAACCCAACTGGATTCCAAAAAGAAATCAATTTAGATTCATCTAACACAAGATATACGAGTTTGCCCGACATTCTCAACCGAGAAGCAGGTGTCAGAATTCGCCAATACGGCGGACTTGGTTCTTATTCAACACTTTCTCTTCGAGGAACCAATCCAAACCAATCGAAAATTTATTGGAATGGTGTTCCTATCAATAATTCATTAGGTGGCGAAATTAATTTAGCTGATTTACCCTTTGATAATTTAGAAAAAATAGAAATTTATAAATCGGGGACACCAGCTGGTTTTTCAGGATCTGCTATTGGAGGATCCATCAATCTTGTTTCGAAAATTAAGATTGAAAAACCAATCACCCGTGTGAATTTAATGGGAGGTAGTTTTAAAACAGCAAAAGCTACCGTTACACATATGGACCAATTCAAGTATGGTTCCTATTTTGTGCAGGCTCTACAAGAGACATCAGACCAAAATTTTACGTATCTCAACAACAAAGGTACTGTATTATTTAATACTTATGATGATACAATTGATGAAAGAAGGAATGCTCAGTTTCGAAAAACGGGTTTTACTGGAAATCTTGCGTTAGAACTAGGTAAAACCAAAGTCAATTTTTTGAATGATTATATCCACAGAAAACAAGGGTTACCTGGCCCAGGCAACAGGCAAACTACATCCGTAGGAAGAGTATTTAGCAAACTTTCTTCTGCTATTACAACAGAAACCAATGAGTTTTTATTCACTAACTTAACTTTAGAAACTAAAACGTATGGAAATTTTTCTAGAGATGATTTGTTCGATCCAAAATCTGAGTTTAGTTTTGGCACTCCCAATGCGTACACAAAAACAAATCAGTATGGATTTCAATTATCTCCCACATTATACTTGTTAGATTACTTTCAAGTTTTGCGTGCTTCCCTACAAACAGAACAAGAGTTTTTTACAAGATACGAAAAACGTGCCAATCATGAGACTGAAAGAAAAGAACCAAAAAAAAGAAGGGATACCCAAAGTTTTACATTCCAAGATGAAATTCGACTTTTTTCGAATCGTTTATTTCTTGTCCCACAAGTTCGGTTTGAAAGGTATACAGATCGATTTGGGAAGGATGAAACGAGCATTCGAAATCAATTGCTCGATCCTCTGAATGATGTTTTTTATGTAAGGCAGAATTTTATAAATCCAAGTTTTGGACTAAAAATTGTTTGGATCAAAAAAGAAAATTTGGAATTCGGAACACTTGCAAACATAAGTAAAGACTTTCGAATTCCTAGCTTTTTAGAGTTATTCGGAGAACGAGGTAGTATCGTTGGAAATACAAAATTAAAACCAGAACAAAGTCGTAACGGTGATATGGGTTTTTATCTTCATACAAAAATAGGTTCCAATTGGAAAATCCAGTCGGATATCGCCTACTTTCAAAAACGAATTTTTGATATGATTTTATTTTTACCGAATTCTCAATTCACCTTGAGACCAGAAAATGTGGACCAAGCATTCATTCGAGGTGCTGAAACAAGTCACAACATTATTTGGAACAAAGGTGTAAAATTTAACTTCAATTATACTTACCAAGATGCAAGAAATTACTCCGACTCACCAGCATTAAATGGTAAATATTTACCATTACGATCCAAAAGCCAAGGGAGTGCCTTACTTGCATTTTTTAATGAAACTTCGGAAATTGGAATCGAATATCAATACATTGGAGCCAATTACAGAGATCGTACGAATGAATATTTGGGATACTTACCTTCTCGCCAATTTTGGAATCTTTATATCCAATACTCAGCTTATAAAAACAAGGATACTGGAAATGAATTGATTTTGGGATTTGAAGTGAGAAACTTATCTGACAAACGAGTCGAAGATTTGGTGGGGTATCCACTACCAGGACGTAGTTACTATTTGACTGGGAGTTATCGTTTCTAATGGAAAAGTTATTAATTAAAAAACCACCAGTAAAGAAATGGACTGCAATTTTATCGTTTTTGTTTGTTTTCCAATGTAGCCAATTAGAAATCGAAAAACCAAATTTATTCCAATTCCTTTTTTTGTCATCCTCACCTACTTCCGTTGGAGTTGTCACATCTGATTTTGCCAGTGGTGGTCGATTCAAATCCTTTGAACCCAATTCGTTTACAACTTTTCCGACATCCATACCCATCCATTCTGATGCAGTCGGTCGTTATTCCAATGACCGAGTTTTTATCGTAAACCGATTGAATCGAGATTCCATTCAAGTGCTGAATCCACAATTCGGATTTATCACCGAACAAGAGTTTAGTGTTGGGCAAGGAAAAAATCCACAAGACATTGCTGTTTGGAATGATAAATACTTTATTAGTTTGTACAACGCAGATGAACTTGTCATTCATAGTCGGGCTTCAGGAGTTAAAATTGGTGCGGTATCATTTGTTTCCCTTAAAGAAACTTTCTCCACTTCAGGAATCCCTGACTCTTCGGTAGAAGCATCCTATATGATCCAAGATGGATCTAGTTTGTTTATTTTATTACAAAGATTAGATCGTAATGATGTGTCCGGTTATCTACCACCTAACTCTGATTCTTATTTGGTCGAAGTAGATATGGATTTAAACCAAATCAAAACTGTCTACACTTTACCATATAGAAACCCGAGTTCCAAAATCCAAAAGGTATTTTTATTCGGAGAACCTCATTTAGTATTTTCTTGTGTGGGGCGAGTTGGATTCATTTCACAAATCGATGCAGGGATCATTGCATTCCGTTTGAGCACTAGGCAATTTCATCCAGAAAGATTGTATGCGGAACAAATCGCTGGAGGGGATATCCTATCCTTTCAAATTAAAAATGATGATTTCGGATATGCATCAGTTTTGGATGCGGGATTTAATAAAACCATCCAAGTATTTCGCCCTAGGACGGGAGAAAAAATAGGAACCCTCTTACAAATACCAGGAAATATTGGGATTAGTTTATCGGGTTTGTTACTCACAAATGAAGGAAAACTACTCGTAGGTTCCACTGATTTTTCAAGGCCTGGAATTTATGTGTATGATACCAATATAGGAAATGTTTTGCTGAACCCTATTCCAAGTTCAGTTGAGTTGACACCATTCGATATCTTCCAGTTGCAAAATCTTCCATAATTTTCATAATGGAAAAAGATAGGGGAATCTAATTTATGTTAACTCTAAAAAAACATCCAAACGGTCCACTCGCCAAACAAGTTCTACTCATCGTATTAGATGGTGTGGGTTATACAGAAAAAGGATTCGAAAATGGAAATGCAGTAGCAAAATCCAATATGCCTGTTCTAAAAAGTCTTTGGAAAAACCATCCTACAGTTTTGTTAAAAGCACATGGAACTGCTGTCGGTATGCCAAGTGACGAGGATATGGGAAACTCGGAAGTGGGTCATAATGTATTAGGCTCTGGTCGAATTTTTGACCAAGGAGCAAAATTGGTTTCTCAATCCATCGATAGCGGAAGTTTATTTCGTGGTCCGATCTGGAAAAAGTTGATTTCTAATAGTATCACAAACCAATCAACCTTTCATTTTATTGGTCTTTTTTCCGATGGAAATGTCCATAGCCATATTGATCACCTTAAAGCACTTATAGACCATGCGATCAAAGAAAATATTAAAAAAATCAGATTGCATATACTACTTGATGGAAGAGATGTTCCCGAAAAATCAGCGTTAGACTATCTCATACCTTTCGAAACTTATTTAGAAAATTATCGGAAAGCCGGAATGGATATCTGCATTGCTTCAGGTGGAGGTAGGATGGAGTTAACCATGGATCGTTATGATGCGGATTGGTCTATGGTGGAAAGAGGTTGGAACCATCATGTGGAAGGGGAAGGAAGAATTTTTCCTTCAGCAAAAGAAGCAATCGAGACATTTCGTTCAGAAAATCCTTCAGTTATCGACCAATATTTACCTGGCTTTGTCATTGGAGATACAAATGGAAATCCTGTTGGAAAAATTTTAGACAAGGACTCTGTTGTTTTCTTTAACTTTCGAGGGGATAGATCCATTGAAATTTCAAGAGCCTTTACAGAAGAAAACCTGACAACATTTAACCGCAAACGATTTCCAAAAGTTGAATTTGCAGGAATGATGCAATATGATGGAGATTTATTCATCCCCAAACAATACTTAGTCGATCCTCCTGCAATTGACCGTACTATGGGAGAATATTTTGCCAATGAAGGGATTGCCCAGTATGCCCTCTCTGAAACTCAAAAGTTTGGGCATGTGACATTCTTTTGGAATGGAAACAAATCAGGATACTTTAACCAAAACTTAGAAACTTACGAGGAAGTAAAATCAGACATTATTCCATTTGACCAAAAGCCCGAGATGAAGGCAAAAGAAATCACTGATAATTTGGTATTGGCACTCACTTCCCATAAATACCCCTTTCTACGCGTCAACTATGCTAACGGAGATATGGTGGGCCATACAGGGAATATGGATGCAACTGTGAAAGGTTTAGAGTATTTGGATCTTTGCTTGGATCGAATCAAAAAAATATGTGATGAAACCAATACAGTTTTGTGTATCACTGCAGACCATGGAAATGCTGACGAAATGTACCAACTCGATAAAAAGGGAAATGCACAAACTGCAAAAGATGGAAAACCAGTTCCCAAAACAAGTCACACACTTAATCCCGTACAATTTGTACTTTATGACCCAAAAGGTAAAATAAAACTCAATACAAACATACAAGAAAAGGGACTTGCCAATGTGGCGGCAACGATGATGGATTTATTGGGTTTTGAAGCACCAGAAGGATACCATCCAAGTCTAATTGATAGAAAGTAAATTTTCTCGATTCTTATGACCAAATGGATATTAATCTGTCTTCTGTTCAGTGTTACATTCGCCAGCTGTTCAGAAGATGGGATCGGATCTTTTTCAGAGGAGACCAAAGAAAAAATCCGCAAAAAAATCAAACAGGAAGGTTTCCAAGGTGTAGTTCTAATCTCACAAGATGATACTGTTTTATTTCGCGAAACAATCTCTTCTGGTAAAAGAAGGAAACGCTCACAATTATATAAAAAACATAACTTTCCTTTGGGTGAGTCATCCAAATTATTCACAACATATTTAATCCATAAACTTGTAGAAGATCAAAAAATATCATTGGTAGATCCAGTCCAAAAACATTTAAAGTGGTTTCCCAATTCCAAAATTACCATCGAACATTTGTTACGACACACTTCTGGATTACCAAAAATCATTGAATTTATTCCAAATTTTGACTCTGAACGATCCAATCTAAAAAGGGATGATATCAAAAAAACCTTTTTAGATTCCAACATGAAACCAAATTTCGTTCCAGGAGAATACTGGAAATACAGTCGATTGGATTATTTATTTTTAGCTTATCTCATTGAATCCATCACCTCTAAATCTTATGCAACTGTAGTGAAGCATGAAATTTTCGAACCTTTAGGAATGAAAAATTCGCAAGTTGATGTGAGTGACATTCTCTTAGGAAATAGCGGGATATTAAGTACCCCTGAGGATTTACTTCTCTTTGTAGAAGCAATACGAAAAACAAAACATATATCAGCAAAATCGAAAGAATCTATCCTCAATAAAACCGTGTTAACCGATGCAATCACCGAAGATCCAATATCTTTTGGGGAAGGAGTTTATGTAGGTGATTATTTTTATTGGACTTATGGCAAAAAGAAAGGGATTTCCAACTTTATTTACCATGATTTAAAAAGTAGAATTTTTATAACAATCGTAAGTCCCTATGGTACGAGTAAAGGGGATCTTTCCTCTATCAAATCTACACTGACAGAAATCATCTTCAGTGCAAAAAAACTTAATCTTAAAAAGAAAACAACATCAACAAACGAAGTTTACATTGAAGATCTTATGAAAGAAGAGAAAGTTCCTTCACTTGGAATTGCTGTTTATAAAAATTACAACTTAAGTTGGAAAAAAATGTATGGAACAAAATCTCAACATACATTGTTTCGTGCTGGATCTCTTTCAAAAACAATGACTGCAACAGCAACTTTGAAATTGGTAGAACTTGGGCAATTGGATTTATATTCTAATTGGATTGGAAAACTAAAGCAGTACAAAGTGTCCGTTCCTAAAGGTAAAAAAAGAAGTTTGGTAAATTTGGATTTATTATTATCTCACACAAGTGGGTTAACAGAAAAAGGAAATTGGGATGACCCAATTAACTCTGGAAAAAAACACCTCAAAGATTTAAAAGATACCAATGCCACAAAAGGAAATGGATTAAAATTATATTATAAACCAGGTACAAAGTCTCGATATTCTGGAGGTGGTTTTAGTATTGTCCAAGAAATCCTAACAGAACGTACCGGAAAACCATTCCCAACTTTGATGGATGAAATAGTTTTTTTACCATTACAAATGAAACGCAGCACATTTAGGCAGAATCTAACAGATGCAGATGATCGTTGTTATGGTTATGATGAACTAGGAAAAATATTACCTGAAAAAAAATTCGTAACTCCCGAGTTATCATCGGGAGGCCTATGGACAACGCCAGAAGAGATTGGAACGGTTTTTATCGAGGTAGCGAAAGCCAAACAAGGCCGTTCTGACTTTTTAAACAAGGAATCTGCCGAATACTTACTCTCACCAAAAATGAGCGCTGCCAGTTTGACCGTCCATGCCCTCGTGGCACATGGATTTTTTTTGAATCGCACCGGGAGAACAGAGTATTTCTTCCATGGTGGTCATACAAAGGGACATAAGTCGCTCGCCATCTTCAATGCTGAAAAAGGTTATGGAGTGGTCATTATGACCAATTCAGAGAATGGTTCAAAACTCATATGGAGGATACTCCGGACCATTTCCGTGGATGAAAAATGGGATAAGTTTGTGAATTAAACTATTGACCAAATTTTTAAATTGGCTATTCTCTAAGCGATTCGATGGAATATACAGAATCTAAATCTAACGGAATTGTAGTCCTTAAATTGTTTGGCAACTTAGATATGTTAAATGCCGGCATTCTTAAAGAAAGGATCAAAGAATCTGCGTCCCAATCGGAACATTGTTTCATTTTTGATTTAGAAGGTGTCAGTTTTATCGACTCTTCTGGATTTGGGCTCATCATGTCCCTGAATGACAAACTAACAGAATTAGGTGGAGGATTGCGCATTGTGAACGTATCCAAAACCATCCGTCAAATTTTCCGTATCTCTAAAATTTCCTCCGTGATCCAAATTTTTGAATCGACTGAGGAAGCCATCCAATCATTTCACCCTTAATCCATTTCAAAAAAACCACCAAAGATTATGCACCTTTTGTTAGGTGACAGATGTAGTAACCATTTTTTTCCAAAAGTTTTTAAGTTTCAATAGTTTAGGGTTTTCCGGTGACATTTCTTGTAATGCAAGTAAAACTTCCTTAGAACGTTCAATGTCTCTTCGGTGCATCAGAATTTCTGCAAGCAAAAGTAAATTGTTAAAATTTTTAGGATCCCGATATCTCAACCTCTCTGCATAATCAGTCGCAAGGACAAAATCTCGTTTTTGTTTATGAGCAAATGCAATATAAAATAAAAAATCAGTATCACCTGGATTCAATTGTAAATATCGATTCGCAAGGGAAATTGCCTTTTCATAATCTTTTGATTTCATATAGAGTTTGGACAATTCTCTCAAACAATACAAATCATCTGGTTCAGATTCCAGTGCAATTTCTAATGCATAAATGGCATGATTCCACTCTCCATCGCGGTATGACTGAATTCCTTCACCTAACATTTTGTAGTATGTATTATTCTTTGATGATTCTTTGGCTGCGTGTGCGACTTCTTCTAAAAAGGAAATTCTCATCAAACTCAAATCATCAGTGAGTTCGCCAAAAAGTTGCATCACCTTACAAATTTCACCTAGTTCTCCACCACCATCTTTGACGTGGCGTAAAAACACAGTTTCATCATCATTGATCATTCGATTTCCACCGGAAACACCAACAAACAAATCATCTCTACCATCTGATCCAAGTATCAAAATGTCACCTGGTCGTAGTGGATAAATTTGGATTACAACTTCGTCTCCACTCATTTCAGTGAAACCAATCTTACGTAGAGAATGTTCATTTTCCAAGAAACTTGCATTGCCATCACGGTATAAAACAATCCATGGATGTTCGGCATTGATATAATATAAGGTTCCAGTTTCCTCGTCCACCAAACCTAAAATAGCCGACAACAGCATATGACCATCAAAACTGATAAACACATTATGAACTTCTTGGAAACATTCTTTTAACCAACGTTCAGGATGGCGGTCTTGCATATATCTTAGTTTTTGTGTACGAGTGATAATGGATTTAAATACAGTTCCCATCACCAGAGCACCACCTGCTCCCTGGATAGATTTACCCATAGCGTCCGCATTCAAAAATACAGTATATTTTTTACCCATTAGATAAATTGAATCAGAAACAGATAAATCCCCACCGATTTCCGACTGTTTGTTTCGAAATTGAAACTGTTTCATTTGTCTTTCAAAGATTTGTATCGAAACAGTTTCCGATTTTGCGAATGATCCTTTTAATGGTTTGATGAGTAATGATGTGAGAAAATAATCTCCATTTTGTTTTTCTTGCATCTTTTGCATTTCAGATAAGGTTTCATTCAGTTCCTTTGTCCTCTGGTCGACCATTTCTTCCAAATGGTTTTGGTGTTCTGCCAACTCTTCTTTCATTTCTACAAACACTCTACCCATTTGCCCAATTTCATCACTACGATGTGTAGGAAGAGTTTCAGGTTTCCATTGGTCTAAATCTACCATTGCAGTAGTTAAAAGTTTGATTGCTTCCACCATATCCCTTGAAAACAAAAATGAGATCAAAAAAATAACACCACATAATAGTAATGAGGCGACAACGAAAAAGGACCAAATTTTCCAAGTTTTGGATTCTACCTCGTTTTCATCTATCATCACATGAAATACAAGTTGTTTGACAGTTTGTGAACTCCCTGAATAAGGAATTTTCACTAAGTAATAAGGTTTGTTTTGAAAATGGAATCGTTGTTCTTCCAATAAAAAATTTGGATTTTCATTCATTACCATGCGGATCATATCAGAGCCAACAGTTTTCACTTTTCCATCTTGGAATATGGCTAGATGGATTCTGTTATCTTTGGAAATGGTTTTTGTAAAACTGTCATCAACAACCTGACCTATGAGTAATGTTCCTCGCCCAAATAATGGCGCTGCCAATCGAAACCCGAGTCCACTATGACCATCTTCCAAGGCTGCTGTTGCCTGGCCGTTCAATGCATTTTGAATGATGGGTTGGTTTTTTTTATCATCACCAAAATCCTTTGGTCTGTGAACTCGAAAGACAACTTTTCCCTGGTTGTCTCCTAGTTCAAAAATGGAAAGACCATAACGTTTTAAAATTTGTTGTAAATAAGGAAGTTCTTTTTGTAAAAGAGAACGGTCGCTGAGACCTCTTTCTAAAATTTCTCTCGTTCTTGCATTGAATGTAATTTCTTCTAATAATAATCTAAGTTTTTCTTCTTTAAACTCTAATTCCCTTTGAAAATTCCTAGATAAGTCTTCTGCCCGTTGAGTTTGAGGTATGTTCTTTACCGATTGCAGTAAATAGGCAAAACTAGTCGTGAGAGCAATTACAAGAAGAATTTGACTCACACTCAATATTAATAAGAATTTGTAACGTATGCTCATAGAAAACTACGTGAATCTTCTCAAATTTACGTTACAATCAAATGACATTCCTTTGAAGGAAATGTATCATCTGGAAATTTTCAAATGAAACCAAATGCCACTTTATTTTTCCTCATTCTTTTGCTTTTGATCATTTATTACACAATCGAAGTTATTTTACACAAAAAGACATTAAAAAAATTCAAACATAGAATCCATGTCAATGGTACAAGAGGAAAATCGAGTGTAACAAGATTAATACGAGCAGGTCTCTCTTCTTCGGGATTTTCTGTTTTTGCAAAAACAACTGGCACACTCGCAAGAATGATTTTCCCAGATGGTTCCGAAACATCCATATCCAGATTCGGAAAACCTTCAATCCTCGAACAAATCCAAATTTTAAAAAAAGCAAATTCAGCAGGTGCTAATATTGTAGTTTTGGAATGTATGGCTTTGGAACCACGTTACCAATGGGCGAGTGAAGGACAAATATTACAATCGGATATTGGAGTCATCACAAACATCAGGGAAGACCATTTGGAAGTAATGGGACCTCAACTTTTGGATGTCGCCAAAACATTATTATCAGCTTGTCCCATCAATGGAACTCTCGTAGTTGGACCAAATCAATTCGAAGAAGAAATTCTAGAAGTTTGTTTGGATCGAAATACAAATCCAATCTTAATCAAAGAAGAAGAAATTGAATCCATAACAGATGAAGAAATAGTAAAATTCCCATACTGGGAACACAAAGAAAATGTTTATGTTGCTCTAAAAGTATGTACATTACTTGGGATCGACAGAAAACAAGCTTTAGATGCAATGTGGAAAGTTAATCCTGATCCAGGTGCCCTTTCCGTTTTACCAATTCATTTTTTTGGCAAGGAGTTTGTGTATGTCAACGCAATGGCTGCAAATGATCCGAATAGTACAAATCTCATTTGGAAATCTATTTTAAATAGATACCCAGAAATCAAAAAACGTTTCATCTTATTCCACACAAGAGACGACAGACCCGAACGCACAAAACAGTTAACGAAAGAATTTGCCAATTGGGGTAATTATGATGCAGTGATTTTAATTGGTACTTCTACTTCCTTAGCCTTCAAATATTTAAAAAGTTTTTCCAATGCAGATATTCCCATTTATGTTTGGGAACATTTGAGTTTAGACGGAATCTTTGAATCTTTACTCTCTATACTTCCTAAACAATCATTGGTTTTTGGAATTGGTAATATTGTTGGACTCGGAATGGATTTGTCTTTATATCTGAAAAATAGGTCAGAACAAACATATGAATGAAATTCTCCCTTTATCAATTGGACTTAGTTTGGTCATCAGTTTAATTTTTTCTGAGTTGTTTGGCATCTTGGGAACTGGTTTAGTCGTTCCTGGTTATCTTGCTTTGTCATTGAATCATCCAAAAAACATAGCACTCACTTTCCTCATCGCATTTTTATCTTTCATTTGTGTTGAGATACTTTCCAATTTTTTACTTATCTTTGGAAAAAGAAAAATCGTCTTTATTTTGTTATTTGGCTATTTTTTTGGATATTTACTTAATTATCAAATTTTACCTGAAATCGATTTAAATTATTTATCTGAAGTAAGAGGGATTGGATTTATCATTCCTGGACTAATCGCTGTTTGGTATGAAAGGCAAGGTGTTTTGGAAACTACTTCAGTATTGATACTTGCTGCTATTTTTGTGAAAATCCTTTTAATTTTTCTATTGGGAAATGAATTAGAAAGCCTATGATGACAAAAATTTATTGGTCACCTTGGAAACACTCTCGTATTGCTTTGTTTCTACTTGCAATCCTTGGTATTTTGGGTTTACTTCTCATAGAATCTTGTAAGGTAAAAAAAGAACAACCTTACTTCAAAAAAAAGTTACATGCTGCAAAACTAGCTGAGCGTGGATTTCAAATTCTAAAACCTGAACTCTTAAAACATAAAAAACCAGATTACAAAGAATTTGATCCAACTAATTCAGGGCTCATCGGTGAATTCCTAACACCTGTTACAAGTAATAGTGGTTCATTACCTGCAAAACAAACTTCCATCAATCCTAATTTTGCTGCTGTGATGGTTCAATTTTTTAAAAAAGCAAAAGTAGAAGAAGGAGATACTGTTGCTGTTGCCATCTCTGGTTCTTTTCCAGCATTAAACATTTGTTTGTTTGCAGCATTAGAGACTCTAAAACTAAAACCAATTATCATCTCCAGTGCCTCTGCCTCACAATTTGGAGCCAATCATCCACAGATGTTGTGGTTAGATATGGAAAAAGAATTAGAATCTTCAGGGATATTTTCATTTCGTTCTAGTTACGCATCTCTTGGAGGAATCCAAGACAAAGCAGCAGGTACTTCCAAAGAAGGAAAAGAACTTCTATTACGTGCGCTACAACGTAATAAAGTCAAGTTACTAGATCCAAATCATTTTGATGATTCTATCGAAAAAAGAATGAAATTTTATGACGAACTTTCCCAAGGAAAACCGATCAAACTTTTTATCAATGTGGGAGGGGGAACTACCATCCTTGGAACTAGCTTAGGCAAACAAGTGTTTAAAAACGGACTCATCACCGATCTACCAGAGGAAGTTCACATTCCCAATTCCGTGATCAAATCATTTTTAGAAAGAGAAATCCATGTCATCAATTTCATCCAAATCGAATCACTCGCAAGGAAGTTTGGACTTCCGTTGTCTCCGAAAAAAATACCCAAACCAGGAGAAGGGAAAGTATTTTATTCGGAAGAATACAATCCCTATCTTTATGTTTCCGTTTTCTTTTTTTTGCTCGTTGGTTTGTATGGTGTCACTAGATTGGGATGGGGTGAAAACGAAGAAGATCGTTACCTACCCAAAACACTGCGATCTAGGTAATCGAAAATGGCAAAAATCATCGTTTTATCCATCTTACTTTTTTTGATTTTACGGTTTGTGAGTCGTATCCTCATTTTGCCCGCAAAAATCGCAGAAGAAATTGGGAAACACCCAAGGGAAGAGTTCCGCATCAAACAAAACCCTCCAAAATCCAAAGAAAAAGACATTTCTGACCGGGGAAAAATTATCGAATAAATCTTAAATTCGAAAGGAAATTCGAAAGTTTGGACGAAACTTTAAGTATGATGAGACAGAATTCGTCCAAGAAATTACTTTTTCCTATTCCGTTTCCTAAATTTTTACATCATTCTCTAAAACAAATTCTATTCACATTACTGTTGTTACTTTTAATTCAATGTGGTGTACCCAAAGGGGAATTTGGATGGACGACAACCAAAATGGAAGAGATGGACATCTTAGAACAACATATCCAAACCATCACTGATTACAAAATGATGAGAGATGATCTCATTTTTTCACCAACCGATACGATTCATTATGTTTACCAATTTTCAAGAAATCCTGGTTTAGAAACAGATTTCCATATTTCACTCAACCGTTATGAATTGGATTTTGTTGAAATTGATATCAAAAAGAAAAGGGTAGAACCAGATACACTTGCCATTCGAGATGAATTTTCCCTATTACGAACTGGTGAGTACTTGATTAAAATTGTATATGAAGGTGATACCGTAGATGAAGTAAAGTTTCGCGTTTTGCCAGTTGAAGGTTATACACAAGAAAACCTTGAACAAGAATTAGCCGGCGATCAAACAGATGAAATTATTAAATACTCTCGTTGATGGGTGGAAGAATATTTCCAGTTTCTAATATTTTTTTAATCCTTTCCAATTCTTTTAATGCGACTCTTACTTCTGTCTCGCCACCTTCTTTGATCACAAATTCATAATATTCTTGTGCTTTTTTAAAATCTCTATTTTCTTCAGAGAGAACTCCCAAACGAAATAAAATTTTTATCAAAGGGATTTTGTTCCTTTTGGTTTCTAAAACACGAATCACAGCTTCCTGATCCTCAATTTTTAAATCCATCAATCGGTATTGAGATAATATATCATCCAGTGTAGTGACCATTAAGTCTTTTTTGAGAGTTTGTTTTTTTTCAATCAACTCCATTCGTTCTTTTTCTGCTAGGATAAGTTTCTCATCAATTTTTTTCCATTGCATGAGTGCGATATTTAACTTGTTTTGTTCTAATTCATATTTCTTTTGTTTTTTATCTTTTTTACTGAGAAAAAAATAAGCAATAGATTCCATTTCAGGAACACCTGTATCATCCGCTAGAGATGGATTCCAATCTTTACTATTTTTATCTAACCAATACTCTAAGAAGGTAGACCCTCTCTCGGGATCTCCAATTTTCTGATTGAAAAATACACCAATTTCATAGGAAACTCGCGTTTTTTCTTGGGTATCCGCACTCAATTGAAAATAGGTTTCATAATAATTTCCAGCGAGGATGTTTCGTTTTAAGTCAGAATTAATTGTTGCTAAACGTAAATTAGCCTTAATGATTTTTTCTTTTTCATCTTCAGAAGGATTTGGATTTTTTAAATATTCGGATAACGCTTTTTCATAAAAATCTGCTGCTTTTTCTTTTTTCCCATCTTGTCTAAATTGTTCTGCTACATCATTTAGCACATTTGGATTTTCATTCCAAATTCGATAAGCTCTCTCTAAAATTAATTCATAAGCAAAAAAGTCAGTATTACGTTTATAATCAAAGAGAACATAAATGCCCTTTCCTGCTGTACCCAATTTATTAACAATTTTTAATCTTTCTTTGTTATCATCTTCCAATTTTTTGATAACATTTGCAAACGCATACAAATCATTCGATTCAATTTGTTTTCTTTTTTTTAGATATGTTAAATACCTTTTGTTATAAGAATCATCATAACTAACTTTTGCTTTTTTACGAGCATCATCTAACAATCGTACTTCATCATTCCAAAGTTTTGACTGAGGTAAAAGATCAGATAGTTTTTTCCCTTCACGTATCCAAGCACTTTCTTTAATATGTATTTGATCTTTAGTTTTTTTGTATTTTTGTTCCGCTTGAATCCACTCGTTATACAACCTTTCATGTTCTTTCGCAGCACTTTCATCATATCCAAGTACATCTTCTTTTTGCCACTCTCCTAAACGATACCCTTCTTCCGTCATTTCTAATGGATGGTAACGAAACGCAGCAAGATAATGCCTAAGAGCTGGTGCAAATTTTTCAGATTCAACATAGAGTTTGGCAAGTTTGGTGTGAAGGTAATATAGAAGTGGTGAATCACGAACGATAAAGGTTTCAGTATGTTTGTGTGTACTTTGCCAGAGTAATAAACGGATATCATTCATCTCTGTTCGTGAATTGTATACATTTCCTTTTTCTCTGTCTTCCCAAATCCGCTTCTCTTCAATGAATTGACTATAATATCGTTTTAATAATCCTTCCGCCTCACGAATCTTAGTTTCTAAATTTTTCGGACCCGATTCTTGGCCAGGGTCAACGGGAAGATCTGCACCTGGCACCACAGGTACATCAGGAGCATTTGGATCTGTTGGTTTTGGTTCCTCACGGAGAGCAATACCTGAATCTTCATCAATATTGATTCTTTTTTCCGTGTCGAGGGATTTGATTTCCTCCATGGAAATCACTTGTAATGGAGAAAGATACAAACCAGAGAGAGGATTTCGACGATCCTCTTCCCCTGCCCAAATTGAAATTTGGAATAAGAGGCAAAAAAAGCCAATGGTCAACTTGGACATACTTTTTTTTGAAACCAGATTGACCAAGTTCGGTGACACCAAATCCCACTCCTACCTATTCTGAATTATCGGCGAAAATTCAATTTTCCCAATACAAAAGGTGTTGTATTCTTTTCCAAGTTACCGTTCACTAAACTACAAATACAAACAACAGAATTCTATGTCCAAAAATATAGTCGAAAGGTATCTCGTTCTTAAAAATAAATATCGGAATTATGATACTAAGTATGCCCTCAAACGAATGCAAGCCTTTCGTCTCGCAACCCAAGAACTCTCGAGAAAAGGTTATGAAGTAGCTCTCGAACTACTAGGTTCCATTAATTTTGGAATTGTTGACCCCACTTCCGATGTAGATTGTATTTTGTTACTGGAATGTGACCTACATAAAGACCAAGGTTCTTGCCCAAATCATTGCAATAATTTATCTTTTGTTAAAAATGAAATTTCTAAGTTTGTCACGAAACGATTGGCACCAGAATCATTTAACATTGATTATTTAGATTCTATCAATTTAAAATATGTAGAAGAAAAAATCAGAACAGAATCGGTATTGGGTGATGAAACACTTTTTTGTTTGTTATTCTATCGAAACATTGGTAGACCTGTCAATCGCCCTCTCTTCATTCCCTTTTGTGATCAACTAGAAGAAAATCATGATTTTGTGAAAGAAATTATCCCATGGGCGTCGGAGGCATTGGAAGGGTATCTAAATACCAACCAACACAGAATGTCTTTTAACAAATACAACGAGAGAATTCGTTCCCGTGGTTTAAGTTTACCAGAAGGGTTACAACAAGAATTACAAGCTTATATGGAAGGAAAGTCCTAAACGTAAACAATCTTAGTAGAAACAACAGTCAATAACCACACAAAATTTTCTATTTTGAATCACGTACGTAAATTTAATACATTCTCTAATATTCTTCTTTACTACTATTCTTTTCAAAATAGAGTATCGCCATGTTGGACAGAATTTGGTTACCGAGAGGAATATTGTTTCCCTATCTTTTTACCAATTTTGTTTTATTCATTTTTGTCTCAATTGCCTTTGCTTATTACACTGCAAGTGAACGAAATATTGACGCGGCGGAAGAAAACAGACATAAATCTTTGCAAATTGCAAATGAGCTTCGACATTCCTCAGACCAACTAACAAATTTAGTACGGTTGTTTGCAATCCAAAAAGAGCCCAAATATAAAACGTATTTCCAACGAATTCTCGAAATTCGAAATGGTGAAAGACCAAGACCCGAAAATTATGATTATGCATATTGGGACCTAGTCATTGCTGATGAATTACCTCCACCAAAAGAAGAAGGGGAAAAAATCAGTATCTATGATGCCATGGAGCAGGCAAATTTTATAGAATCAGATTTTAAATTACTCTCATTATCCAAAGAAAAATCAGATGAACTTACAAAAATAGAATTTGAGTCTATGGCAATGATTGAAAGTGAATTGAAAACTGGGAAATCCAATCCCAAAGCAATTCATATTTTATTTGATGATCATTATCTCCAATGCAAGGCAGAAATCATGAAACCAATCAATGATTTGTACCACCAATTGGATGATAGGACATCACAAGCAATCACCGATGCAAAAGAAAAAGTGTTTTTCCTAAGATCTATTTTAATCTTTTCAGGTATAATTTTTGGAATTAGTTTGTATTTAACTCATAGATCCTTGGTGTCCATTATGGGAGGGAGTGTTGACGAAGTACTGAGACGTATTTCTTTACTAGGTGAAGGAAAGTTTACTGGAGAAATCCTTCCAAACGATGATAAAAACTCAATTCTTAACAATTTGAATACGACTCAAAAAAGATTACAAGAGTTATATGAAGAAAAAGAGATGGCTAGTCGAGCCAAATCAGAATTTTTAGCTTCGATGAGTCACGAGATCAGAACTCCTCTCAATGGAGTGATTGGCATAACGCAAATTTTATTTAAAACCAATTTGGACGAAGAACAAAAGTCATATATCAAAACGATTGCAGATGCTGGAAAGGCGCTATTAAACATTTTAAATGATATACTAGACTTTTCCAAAATTGATGCAGGTAAGTTAACAATTGAAAAAATTACGTTTCATTTAAAAGAATTAGTCAAAGAAATCTTTGATTTATTTTTGATCGAAACAAAAACAAAACATTTAGAATTCACCTATTCTATAGGCGAGGATGTGCCAGAGGTGATCATTTCTGACCCTAGTAGAATTCGCCAAATCCTATTTAATTTAATAGGGAATGCTATCAAATTCACTGAGTCTGGATTTGTAATGTTACATATCCAAAAAAGGAATGAATTCCTTTTCTTTGCAATCAAAGATTCTGGCATTGGAATTTCTCATAACAAATTATCCTCCTTATTCCAAACATTTTCTCAAGTGGACACTTCCACCTCACGCAGGTATGGTGGAACAGGCTTGGGTTTAGCGATTTCGGAACGATTGGTGAAACTTTTAGATGGAACCATTGGTGTCGAGAGTGTGGAAGGAGTGGGTAGTACATTTTGGTGTTTATTACCTTTCTCTATCCCAAAGAAACAAGATTCCAATCTTGTACTAAATTATGTTAAAAATCCGAATGTGAATATACAGTCTTCTATTCAAACAGATCCCAAGTTAACGCAAAAGATTCACGAAATCAATCCATCAGATAAAACCAACTCTCAACCTTTTGTAGACCAAAGATTTCTTGTAGTTGAGGACAATGTTTTGAATCAAAAAGTGATTGGTGGTTTACTCAAAAAACAAGATATCTCCTTTGATTTGGCAGAAAATGGAAAAGTTGCAGTGGAGTTGTTTCAAAAAAATCATTATGATTTGATCTTAATGGATTGTGAAATGCCTGTGATGGATGGATTTGAAGCTACACTGAAAATTAGAGAATTGGAAACATCCAAAGAAAAACAATCCATCATCATCGCGGTCACAGCACATGTATTAAACGAACATAGGCAAAGGTGTTATGAAGTGGGAATGGATGGATTTATCAGCAAACCGTTTTACATCGAAGATTTGTTGCAGACATACAAAAATATAGTGAATAGTAAAAGAGCAAAAGAAGGATCATTCGAATGATCTACTATTTTTGAGCGAACTTAAATTTCCGATCTATCAGGAATCAAATGATCCAAATTACCGTCACCATAAGTTTGTAAAACTTGTGAGATGATTACTTTGTATCCGTCATACCATTTGTCATATTTGGATTTAGCTTCTTTATGATCAGAAAACGATTTTAATGCCGCCAATCCATTTTCAGATTGAAAGTAATACACAACAGCCAAAATTCCTTTTTCCTGGTTTGACCATTGGTCTCTTCCTAAATATTCAGGATGGTTTGTTACAAATTTTTCAATGGAGTTATCTAAGGATTCAAATTCACTATCAGAAGATTTTTGTTTGAAGATAAATGTCGCTGAGATCATAATTTAAACAAAGATAATTCTTTGTTCAATTCGACAATGAGAGAATTTAATTCAGATGAGGATTTGGCTGTTTTTTCAGACATCATCGATAATTTTGCAGTGTCATTTGCTAGATGGTGGACCGATGTTCCCATTTCTTCATTTACTTTCTTTTGTTCTTCCGTTGCAAACGAAACAGAAGAAGACCTATTGACTATGTTTTCAGATTGTTTTCTAATTTCTTCCACTTCAGTGTATAAGCTAAGAAAAACCCTTTCGGTTTTTGTTTGGAAACAATTTCTTTCGATTTCATAAGCAAGGAATTCTTAAAGGATTCATATTCCATTGTCAAATGAATTTAATGGGTTGGTACGAATTCCTTAATCTTATGATATGAGTAGATACCACAAGACCAATACATCCAAACTTGTGTACAATCTGTTCAAATATCAGAAATTTCTTTCTCATTTAGGTTACAAAGGAGAAATGACAAGGACAGTATTTGATTTCTATTTTGAGAGGAAATTGTTTTTTAAAAAGGTTAACTTTTCTTCGAATCGGTAATTGATGGAGATTTCAAACCATCCTTAGAATGATTTAAATAATTTTTTAAAATCTAGTTTACTGATATAAAGCCGATTTCGATTTTACATTTTCCAAATGGCGTATGTCTTTACCCGTATTGAGACGAACAAGTTCCTCAGCAACATTCACCGCATAATCACCTAATCTCTCTAATGCGAGAATAATTCGATACACATCGGCAAATTCTTGTTTTTCCATATCAGGAACGGCTCTATATTTTTGGAAGGCTTGGTCACAAAGGGCATTGAGTTCGTCTTCTAAAGAATTCACACTTCCCATAAACCTTTCTTTTTCTTCCACAAGGGATTCTATCGCCATGCCTGCAAGTGTAGTGACTCGTGACAAAATCAATGTCATCGGTTCTTCATTTTTAAAAAGACCTTTGCGAATGGTTTTATGACGGAACACATCCGCACAATTCACTACTTGGTCTCCCATTCGTTCCATATTCCTTGTGATCCGAATCGCAGAAAGAGCAAACCTGAGTGGATCTTTTTTCAAAACAATATCATTGTCCACATCTCCCATCCCCAGGATATTTCGGTTACTCACCGCTTCTAAGATGGCATTTTGGGAAAGGTTATCATTTTCTTTTTCTAAATCATCGATTAGGTCATCTCGTTCGACAATTTTAAGTGCCAGTTCATAATCGTCAGCTTCCAAGGCTTCACTAAGAAGGATCACTTGTTCCAAAACAAGTTCGGCCATGGAGTATAAGTTTTTTCGTAAGTAATAAAATTTTGAGATGATCATTTTATTTTTTAACTTTGAACGAAATATTGAAGCATAAAAATGAAACCCCTTTGAACTGGTTTCGCTTCAAATGTTTTTTCAATTTTATACCCATTACAATTTAACTTACGTTGGTTAGACGGTAGCTAACTCGGTAATTTCTTCCACTGTGAGAATTTTTTCAATATCGATGAGAATGATGAACCGATTGTCTTTTTTACCAACACCTGTAATGTAACGAGAGGAGATTCCTTTGACAGAAGGTGGAGGTGGATCCACTTGGTTAGCTGGAAAATGCACAACATGTGACACCTTGTCTACGATGACACCAATCGATTTGCCAGATACATTGATGACAATGGCACGGTCAGCGGTCTCTGAAACATTTTTGATATTCAAACGTTTGGCAAGATCAATCATCCTGACGACTTTACCTCGGATGTCCATGATCCCTGCAAAATAACTTTTGGATTGTGGAACACGGATTAGGTTTGTGATCTTAACAATTTCTTCTACAATTGTGATGGGGATGGCATACTCTTCATCGCCCAAATTGAAAATTATATATTGTTCATGAATGAATTGGTTTGCTTGGGATGTTTCTTTTGCCATATCAATTTCTACTACTACGTCTAAAAATAGACGTAGCCGTTGTAGAAAAAATATGAACCGAAACTGAGAAATGACAACACTTTTGTCATAAGGACAGAACGTTTTCTCACAAGAAAATCCAGAAGGCCTGCGACCATCCCTAAAATTCCTAGACTGAGTCCTAATACGACATAATCATAATATACATAATAGACCAAACAGCCAAATCCAACGCCTAGACAGATATCTTGCAAATCTCCCCAGACCCTTCGTTTGAAACGTGTCCAGAGCGAACCTCGTGCTTCTCTCGCCTCTCTCCGTTCCCTTCTCCAACGTTGGAAACGGGTCTCGCGGACAATGCCAAAAATAGAATCATAACGAGTGGAAGGAAATAAGGCCGATTCCATCGGTCCACGAGTGTTTCGTTTTTTTTCCGAAACATCTGGTTGGAAAGGAGGGTAAATTTCATACGCTCCACCGATGTTTGCCAACATGTCTTTGTCAGGGAGGGAACTGAAGTATTCGCGAAATGGCCAAATCTTACGAAAGACTGGATAAGCACGCCCAGAAGTAATGTCCTTCTCGGATTGCACGGTTCCGTTTTTCACGGTGGCTCCGTACATACGCCCTTTCTCTTCTTTGATTTCGACAGATAAACGAACGAGTTGTTCGTGAAAATTAAACTCAGCCTCCAGGACATCCCCGAGAGGTGTTTCCATGGTAAATGCTCGGATGAAACCGGGTGTGCGGGGTTTCTGTTTCCTCCAGACTTGTTTCATAACAAATCTATCGGAGGAAACATTAAGTCACTGAAGAAAGATTATTTCTTCTTTTTGTGTCTGTTGGCTCTGCGTTTTTTCTTACGTTTGTGGGTTGCGATTTTTCTGCGCTTTCTCTTTTTTCCGGAAGGCATTCCTTCCTCCTTATATCAAGCCTGTTCTGTCAAATTTCTAGTCGAGGTACTTTTGTAAAACTTTATTTTTCCGCATATTGGATAACATTGCTTTGATCTCACCTACACCATCTCTTGAAGTCACAAGGAGTACGTCTGGTTCTTCCACAACGATGAGATCTTTCACACCAAGAAACGCTATTAACTCTTTTTGAACGGATGAAATATTCCCTGATGCTTTGTGGTAGAGAACTTCTTTTCCTTGGTGGTGGTTTTTCTCTTTGTCTCCAGGTAAAATTCGTTCAAGAGACATCCATGAACCAACATCATCCCAATTGAAGGTTGCTTCCACCATACGAATACGATTCGACTTTTCCATGATGGCAGTGTCGATGGCTTCAGAAGGTAACATTTGGAATGCAGTTTTTAAATCCCCAAAGTTCTTAAATGGAAATCCATTTTTTAATGGACCAAGGATATGTGGGGCATGGCGCTCGAGTTCAGACAGAATGGTTTCCGTTCGGAAAAGGAAAATCCCTGGATTCCAATAAAAATTCTTTTTTTTGATGTATTTGAGTGCTGTTTTGAAATCAGGTTTTTCAAAGAAGGCTTTCACCGTATAACCAACATCAGTTGGCTTACCAGTGCTGATGTAACCATACCCAACTTCGGGTCGGTTTGGTTTGACCCCAAGTAAAACCATCCCATTGGCCGTTTCGTAAAGAGCTGCCTCAATGGTTTTTGTGAATTCTTTGATGGGATCAATGAATGCATCAGCAGACAAAACAATAAGATTCGGGTTTCCGTATTTTTTTTGAAAGTAAAGAGCCGAAAGAGCAATGATAGGGGCTGTATTTTTTCCTTCTGGTTCGATGATGAAATTTCCGGAAGGAAATTTGGGATCTTTTTTGAGGATCTCTGCCTTAAGAGTGGCATTGGTCCCGATGTAAATACGATCCAAAGACGTAATGGTTAAGGCACGGTCAATTGTCTCTTTGAGTAAAGTTTTATTGGAATAAACTTTCTGGAGTTGTTTTGGGGAATTCGTGCGGGAACGAGGCCAAAACCTCTCCCCCTTTCCTCCCGCCATAATCAGAACCACAGGGGTTTCTTTCGGTAATTTAGCCATAGGGTTTGGAACCAGAATTTAAAAAGGGAAAGAGAGGAAAACTAGAAAAGTATTAAACCCCACCTGCTTCCTTGGGAGTTTCTTCGCTATGAAGTTTGATTGGTTTTGCAGGGATGATGGTCGAAATGGCATGTTTGTATACCAAATTCTGTTTGTTTTCATTCTCTAAAATGATTGTGAAATTGTCAAAACTGACAACCTTTCCTTTTAATGGCACTCCATTTAACAGGTAGATGGTGAGATCGATTTTCTCTTTTCTTGCTGTGTTTAAAAGTTGGTCTTGGATGTTATTTTTTGCCGACATTGGAAATCCCGAGTGTTCTCTCTATCTTTGTTCTATATTTGTATACAATTGGACAGCGGCATCATAAGAAATGGGCGAAAGGAAAGGTTCTTTTTTGAACCAAGTAATTTGCCTTTTCGCATAATTTCTGTGACTTTGCGCCAGCTGTTCAATGAATGTATTAATGTCTATCATTCCATTTAGGAATGCAAGCGCAAAATTGTAACCTAAGGTTCGTAACCCTGGGCAGTCTGGTCCATATTTAGAAACAACTTCTTTCGTTTCTTCTATCATACCACCGACGATTTGTTCCACTCGAGTGTTGATTCGATTGTACAGAATTTCCCTTGGCCAATCCAACCAATGACCAACTAGTTTTATATCTGGGTTGTCCTTTAAAAACCCTCCTACAGTTTCTTTAGAAACATCCGACCACAAAACTCCTGTGAGTACAACTTCCAACGCACGTTTGATGCGATATCCGTCTTGGTAGGATAAAGTTTCCATCGCCTTAGGGTCTTTTTGTTGGAGCATCAACCTCGCCTCGTCAAGCGGAAGTCCCAATACATACTCTTTCGTTTCTTTGGGTACGTTTGGTACGGGAAACATCCCCAAAAGAAATGCTCTTAGGTAAAAACCAGTCCCTCCAATGAGAAAGGGAATTTTCCCTCTACTTTGGATGTCCGAAATGGCATCTCTTGCCATAAGGGAAAACTGGTTGGCATTGATGGTTTCGTTGGCATTTAAAAAACCAATCAGCCAATGTTTGATGGTAGAGGATTCTTCGGGAGTGGGTGCCGTTGTGCCTACCGGGAGGTCCCGGTAGACTTGGCGAGAGTCAAAAGAAACAATTTCAAAACGTTTTGGGTCGAGTGATTGGGTGAGTGAGGTTTTTCCAGAACCGGTAGCTCCACCAAGGATGGGAAGGATCACTCCTCTTCCTCGGCAACGACCTCCTCTTCTTCGGTCTCTTCCAATTCTTCCGTTTCTTCTAAGAGTTCATCATCTTCAATGACTGGCTCTTCCTCTTCTTCCACTTCGTATTCAGAGCTACGAATGGCTGCCATACGGGATTTGATCGCTGGTTTTGCCAGTTGGTCAGCTCCACATTTCGGGCATTTTTTTTCAGGTTTGTTCAAATCATAAAACTTCGTTCCGCAAGAGTAACAATTGAACTTCTTTCCGAGAGGATTGTTTGGATCAATTTTTACGGCAGGCGCTTTGGTTTGTGGGTTGGGTTTCTCCTTGGATGCTGCGGCAGTTTTTGGAGCTGGTACAACTTTCCCCTTGGTAGCAGGGGCTTTAGACCCAACTACGGTCTTTTTTTTATCTTCCTTCGGGGAAGAGGACTTGGCGTCCTTACTCGGTTTTTCCTTGGCTACGACCTTTTTTTTGGGTGGAGCCTGCTTCTTTGCTGCTTTTTTTGCGACCATAAACGTACTTTTGACAGTTTTGGAAATCCTTGTTTAGGGACAACCTTTTTGAAATTGGACGGTTTTCTCCTGGATGAAAATTAATGAAAAGTTTTTTTTTTCCTATGACCCAATTAAGTGTCAATGTCAATAAGATCGCCACTCTCCGCAATTCGCGCGGGGGATCCCTCCCCAATGTCCTAAAATTATCAGAGTTAATCTTAGATTCCGGTGCCCATGGAATCACAGTCCATCCTCGTTCGGATGAAAGGCATATCACCAAACAAGATGTATTCGAATTAAAGGATTTTTTACGAACTTACAACGAAAAAATTACTAAATTAGGATTTTCTAAAAAAGAATACAATATCGAAGGTGAACCAAGTGAACGCTTTGTGGATCTCGTACTGAAAGCAAAACCAGACCAAGCCACACTTGTCCCCGTAAAACCGGGGGAAATCACTTCGGACCATGGATTTGATTTTCGTGATCCGAACACATTTACCACACTCAAACCAATTGTAGAGGTATTTCGAAAACAAGGCATTCGAGTTTCTCTTTTTATGGAAACAGATTTTAGTGTTTATGACCAAGTGGTAGCGCTTGGAGCCGAACGAATTGAACTTTATACAGGTCCTTTCGCAGAGGCATATGATTCATCCATTGAAGAAGGAAAAAAGATTTTTATCAATTACCAAAAAGCGGCGATAGAAGCAAACAAACTTGGATTAGCTGTGAATGCTGGTCATGATTTAGATACAAATAACTTACAAATCTTTGCAAAACTCCCTCACTTGGAGGAAGTTTCCATTGGGCACCGATTGATGGCCCAAAGTTTAGTAGATGGATTGGAAAAAACGGTAAAGGAGTATCTCAAAGTTCTTTCGCAAGGGAACGAATTTTGATGTATTGAGGGTCTTGTTCGATGAGGAGTTTCGCAGCCCTTTCCAGTGCCGTGGCCATAAGTGCTTCTGTTTTTCCTTTTTGTTTTACAAGTTGTACTTCTGCAATGAATTGCTTAAGTGCTTCTTTGGCTTGCGATTCGTTTCCTGAAAGGGCTGCCAGTTTGACTTTTTTCCAAATTTCGGTGATTTGTGCTTGGGATCGAAAAGAGCCACCCGAGGTGGAAATATTTCCATCAGAACCTGAGGAAACACTAGCAGACACAGCACCTGGAGTGGAACCAACCATTTCTTTCCCCAACTCGCCTCGGTGGTAACTACTGGTATCCCAAATTTTAGTAAAAGGATCTGACTTCATTTGGTCAGCGTAGAGCCTTTCTTTGTACGAAAGATTTGGATTTCTTACCATTTTTTGTAGTACAATTTGTTCGTTCGGCTCCAACCTTAAGAAACAATTTGCAAAACTCCCACGTTTCAAAGAATTTTTTGTGAAGACTCCTCTTTCGATTAAGAACTGAAATGGTGGGAGTGCTCGTGGTTTTGCCTCACGGCATTGGATTTCCAATTCGGAGAGAGTTGCAAGGACTTCGCCGTCATAGGAATGAGCTTTTAAATCGTTTAAGTTTCCTGATTTTTCTGCAGAGATCCGCAACATATTTTTGTACAAACTGTCGTTCGGATTTTTTTCCAATGCTTTTCGAAATCCAGTGTAACTTTCACTAAAATTCCCACGTTGGTATTCTAGAAGTCCCCACATGTAACATAAGTATCCATCGTCTGTATCTTTTGTTCGACAAACATATCTTAGACGAGACATAGCGTCATCTTTTGCAGAAGGGTTTTCCCAAACATCGAGCAAAACCTCTTCCAAAAAAAGAAGGGTTTCCAAACTATATGGATCACGATTGGGGTTCTTTTCTGGTTCTCGGGAACAAAACCCGAGAGAAAGGGCAAAAATCAGGACAACGAATGCGCGCATGTCACCGTCTATGATATACATGTGTCCTAGATTTGTCCCGATTTTTTTTGTGTTGCCTAGGCTGGAAATTGGGAAATTCTTAGGATAATCTATCCACTATACGAGAGATCCATTGAAACGATTTGTTTATCTACTATCCTTTTTCACCCTTCTAAGTTTTGCCTTCCCTGTTGGGTTTATTTCCTGCGAACCAGAAGCGAAAAAAGCACAAAACCGCGAGACCAATTTCACTTATGTAGACTTCGAAACTGTCATTCGAACGGTAGACAAACTGTACATTGACAAACATATCAATGTCAATCGGGCTTACACTGATGCAGCAAGTTTTGCCGCTTTGAGTTTACCCCACCCTCTTTATATTTACCCAGAAAGTTATTTCAAAGAAAGAGAAAAATACGACGATAGAGAAGACATTTGGCCTGGAACCACTTTCAAAATTTCTCCATCTGATAAATTTGTGATTTTTGATCCTGATTATCCACAAGTGGAAAAAATCCAAAAAGAAAAACGGAAAAAAAACGAAAACAGAAAGTTATCTGATGCTGAGCTCAAAAAACTCATCGAAAAAGAAAAATTAAAAAAATCTGTGATCTCTGCCCGTTGGGAAGAAATCAATTTTTCCAGAAAAGAATTTGATCGAGTGATCACATATATCCAAGACAATTTAGAAAAATACAAAACTCCTGTCCTCAAAGGACTCGTGGAACTTGATGGGGAACTTCCAGAAGAAGAGGAAGAAGACAAAAAAGAATTCCGCATGGAACAAGTGTTTGTTGCCGCTGCCAATGGTTACTTAAACTCACTCGACCCACACTCCAATGTATTTTTGGAAGAAGTTTGGGAAGAATCCATGTCCAAAATTAGCGATGGATCCTTCGAAGGGATTGGCGCCATTCTTTCTGGTGGTGGAAGTAGAGAAGTCATTGTTGAAAATCCATTGGAAGGAAGTCCTGCCCTAAAAGCTGGGATTCGAAGTGGTGACAACATAGTTGCCGTTGATGGCAAGTTGATTAAAAATTTATCCCTTGATAAAGTGGTAAAAAAAATCAAAGGTCCAAAAGCCACAAAAGTTGTATTAACCATCTCCCGTAAGGGCAACACAGGTAAAATTGATATCGAAGTGATTCGTGATAAAATCACAATCAAAAACGTAACCTACCACCTTGTAAAAGAAAATCCACAAGTCGCTTATATCAAACTCACTGGATTTGTAAAACCAGGGAATGGTGAACCACCAATTGACACTCAAATTGCAGATGCTTTATCCGAAATGGAAAAAACAGCAAAAGAAAATGGCAAACCACTTAAGGCTGTCATCCTAGATTTGAGAGGTAACTCTGGTGGGTATTTAGATTTGGCGGTCGACATTGCCGACATGTTTATCGAAAAAGGAATCATTGTTTCGACAAGGACCCCAGGAAGAAGTGATGATGAAAAACCAGCTAAAATCAAAGATATCACAAAACTACCGTTAGCGATTCTCATGAATTCAAAATCAGCTTCGGCATCAGAAATTGTTGCTAGTGCCATCCAACACCATGGAAGAGGGATTTTGCTGGGAGAAAGGACATTTGGAAAGGCAACCGTCCAAACGTTGAAAAAACTAGATAACAACCCAAACTATCTTTTAAAGATTACAAATGCAAGATACTACTCTCCATCTGGAAAAACCATCCAAGTGGTTGGTGTATCTCCTGACATCGAAGTATCGGAAGAAGCGGACGGAACATTTCCATTCCGATATCGCGAAGAAGATATGTGGAACCATTTACCACTAATCCCACATGAGGGAGTTGTAAAGTCTAGATTCAATATCAATGCAATCAAAGAATATGCCAAAAAGAATGGGAAAGCAGAAACATATTTAAAAGAACATGCAAATGACGCGATCAAACCTGACTACATGTTGATTCGAAGTTTGGATTATATTGAAGGAATGATCAATTCAAAATAATAGATTCTTAACTTTGAATCTATTGATTAGAATTAAAATGAAATTGGATCAATTGTGACAAGAATCAAATCAGATTTTCTGATCATAGGAAGCGGAGTGAGTGGTCTCTTTACCGCATTAAAATTGGCTCCGCTAGGTTCAGTGGTGGTAGTCACAAAAAAAGCAGATTATGAATCCAATACCAACTATGCACAAGGTGGTATTGCTTCTGTTTTTGACGATAAGGACAAATTTGAAGAACATATCCATGACACCTTAGAATCGGGAGCTGGTTTATGTGACCCAGAAGCGGTTCGGGTGTTGGTGGAAGAAGGTCCTACTCGTGTCAAAGAATTATTGGAACTTGGTGTTCCATTCACTAGAAACCAAACCGGTGAACTAGATTTGGCACGTGAAGGTGGTCACAGCAAAAATAGGATCATTCACTCGCTTGATAGAACCGGGAGTGCCGTCGAACAGTCATTACTTGACAATGTGCACTCAAATCCAAACATACAAATTCTCGAAAACCATGCTTGTGTGGATCTTATCACCAAACACCATTTAAAAGACAAAGATAACTTACCTTTACGTTGTTATGGTGCTTATATCGTCGATACAGAAACTGGAGAAGTTTTCCCTGTGCTTGCTAAAAAAACCATTTTAGCGACTGGAGGAGCCGGCCAAGTTTATCTACATACAACAAACCCTAATATTGCCACAGGAGATGGGGTAGCAAGCGCTTACCGAGCAGGTGCCATTGTCAAAAATATGGAGTTTTATCAATTCCATCCAACCTCTTTATTCCATGAACAAGGAAACAGCTTTTTAATTTCAGAAGCTGTGCGAGGTCATGGTGGGATTTTACGCGAAATCGGTGGACGACCTTTCATGAAAGATTATCATGAAATGGGAGAACTGGCTCCAAGAGATATTGTGGCTCGTGCCATTGATGACACGATGAAAAAAAGAGGTGAACCACATGTCCTCCTCGATATTACTCATAGACCCGCTAATGATATCATAAGTCACTTTCCATCCATATATGAACGATGTAAAAAACTCGGAATTGATATCACAACAGATCCAATTCCTGTAGTACCTGCGGCACATTATATGTGCGGTGGAGTTGCCACTGACCTTTTAGGCAGAACAAACATTGCTGATCTTTATGCTTGTGGTGAAACTACATGCACTGGTGTCCATGGCGGGAACCGATTGGCATCCAACAGTTTATTGGAATGTTTGGTATTTTCACATCGGATTGCCGAAGACATCCGTTCCCAAGGCAAACTAAGTTATTCTTTAGAAACAGATTTGATCCCTGATTGGAACAAGGAAGGAACAACAAATACAGAAGAATGGGTTCTCATCTCTCATGACTTGATTGAAATCAAAACTATTATGAGTAATTATGTAGGCATAGTACGGTCGGATATGCGATTGGAAAGGGCACTTCGTCGTTTGAAATTAATCTCACAAGAAGTAAAAGACTACTACAATCGCACAACAGTTTCATTGGGTTTATTAGAACTTCGTAATTTAGTAAAGGTAGCTGAGTTGATTGTCAGATCGGCATTGTTAAGAAAGGAAAGTCGGGGTCTTCATTTTAGCACTGATTATCCAGAAGATAGAACCCCATCTAGGCAAGATACAATCCTATCTCATAAATTGTAACAAATCCAGCGCCAGGGACCGAAGCGAAAATCCTTTCTCGGCAAGAGAAAGATTGTAGCAAAGGGCCCGGTCCCTTTCCAAATTAGATTTGATAGTCGATTGTTTGGAGGCGCCCACATAATATCAATTGAGTGATAATTATATCAACCTCGAATTCCTAAAATTGTGTAAACGATGCCAAGTACGACAGGTAAAATTGAATAACTAAAGACGTGAATGAAATACCCTCTTTTTTCTCCCCATTTTTGTTTCATTGGTTCTAATTTCCAAAAAAAACTCGGTTTGTAGAGGCGTAAAAGATAGGTGGTGATTCCATAAATGATAAAAAAGATTCCCAATCCAACTGTGACTAAATTCATATAACTCCCTTTTGATTTCACTTTGGGCGAAAGCATGAACTTTCCAAGAAAAAAAAGTTTTGGGTTCGGATTCGATTTGTCGTAAAGGGAGCGGTGTGATAGAGGGAGCGTATTGGGTGGCGGGTCCAGAACCCCACCCAATTCAGGGCGGGGATCGTACATTCGCGCGCGACCCGCAGCCTTTCATAAATCCATTAACCAACATTTTATCATAATTTATCAAAAAATCGAACTGAACTTAGAACCAAATCGCAAACAATCCACCTATCTCTATGAATCCAATAAGGTTAGGTGTTTTATGATCAAACTCAGATATGTTACAAGTGATAAACGATTCCATTTGAGGTTTCCTTATTCAAAATTATATTACAATATAGCTAAATCAATTCCTAAAGCCATTTACCATCCAGAAGATAAAACTTGGTCATACCCTAACGATTTTAATTCCATAAAACGCGTATTAGCCGAATTTACCGAATATGATATTCGATTTTTAGTTTGCGAAATTCCAAAACAATGTGGAATATTAGAAGATTTTTTCCGAGCTGCAAGGGAACGTAATTTTTCATTTTGTACAACAAAAACGTATTACTCTCACTTATACCAACTTCTGGTATTTACTGAAAAATTACCAACTAACATCAACTCAAAAGATTTGGAAAATTATTTAGATTTTCAGGTAAAAGAAAAAAATGTAAAATCAGCGACCATTCGTAGTGCTAGACAAGCTTTCATTTTTTACTTCAGAGAAGTAAAAAAACAAATGAAACACTTAAAATTTCCAAAAATCAAAACAAATGTCAATTTACCTGAAGTATTGTCAGCAGAAGAAACAAGGGCGATATTCAATTCACTTCCCAATTTAAAACATAAAATGTTATTACTATTAAGTTACTCGGCTGGTTTACGAGTCAGTGAAGTGATCCATTTACAGGTAAAAGATATTGACCTTGAGAGAAATATGATTCGGATCACACAAGGAAAAGGAAAAAAAGACAGATATACCATGCTTGCAAACTCTCTCATTGATGAATTAAAAGAATATATAAAAGTCAGAGAATATAATTTACTTTTAAAATATAGTTATAACGAAGTGAAAAATATTCCTTGGTTATTTCCAGGTGCAAACACGAGACCACTCCATGTTCGAACGGCTGAGACAATATTTAACCAAGCAACAGCCAAAGCAAAAATCACTAAAAAAGTCACCTTTCATAGTTTGAGGCATGCTTTCGCCACACATTTGTTAGAACTTGGAACTGATTTAAGAATGATTCAAACTTTACTCGGGCACACAAGTGTCCGGACAACACAGATTTATACAAAAGTAGCAAGGAGTAGATTGGAAAATATAAAAAGCCCATTGGACCAAATGACAAAAACAAATTCAAAAACTATTTCGTAAACCAGCAAATCCCCATTATTTAACCAATTTATCTCACTCCTCTTCCAAATTTATCTCTCCCCTCAATTAAATTTCCGACTATGAACAATGATTTCATTGACGAATTCTATTTATGGTATAAAAATTTGATTCTCATTTATTTTCTTTTGATAGGTTACCAATGAAACGCATCCCATTTGTTCTAATTTTCACTATCCTTTTGTCAAATTTATACGTTTTTGCACAAGTAAAACCGCAGTTGGAAAATGAATGGATTGTATCCAAAAGTTTAGGTCCAATCATTGATGGAACGTCTGTTCGTTGGAATTTTTCGGCAGTAATAAAAGTAGATCAGCTTAAATCCATTCGAGGATATGAATTGAATGGAAAAGAAAAAAAAGAATATTTTTCCGAGTTACAAACCATTAAAAAAGGTAACTTCTCGATTGAAAGCAAAGCATTAAACGAAGAAGAATATAGTTGGATTTTTGAATCTGGTCTCACTAGCAAATTTTTTACTATTGAAGTGATCAATCTTAAAGGAGAAACAAATTCATTAAATATTCCCATTAATTTTACGGAAGATACTAAGGTAAGCTTACGATTGTTTATGGATAAAAACTTAGGTATTAAGAAAGAAATAATCAAAGTACCTTTCCATCGAAATTTTGATGGTAGAAAATGGATCATAGGTCATTCAGAAGACAATGAAATCATGACGATGTTAGAATTGTTTCCAGACGAAACAAAAACTCCAGTTTGGTCGGAACTTTACCGATTCACATTCTTAAAACAAATTGGAACTTCCAACAGACAAGAATTCATCAATGTAGTCAAAAGAGAACTTACAAAAGATTGTAGTGATTTATACTTTAATATTTTAAAAGAGACCGAGTCTGACATTTATTTTGAATGGTCACACGATGGTTGTGGTGGATATCCAACTGGATCTGAAATCAGTCGATTGGCCTCTGATGAAGAAAAATCTTATCTATTTACTTTCGCTTCCAACGAGCACAAACTCTCCAAAACTCAAAAAGATATTTACCTAAGCATTTTAGAAAAAGAGAAATAGGGCGTTCCCAATCAATATAAGATTAAAATTTATAATCCAAAGGGTCGGGCCAATCCGGGGTGCGCTTACGCTCCCGTCACCTTCCATTTCACAATGGCAGGTGACCAAACCCTACTTGTCCCTAACGTTGGATCTATTGATCATATTGATGTATGTAAGTTTTATAATCGATACTATTTTCCTTTTTGTGCCCAAAAGAAAATCAAAACAAGTAAACCAATCCCAGTGAGTCCAATGAGTTGCCACCAACCGCTCATTCCCACATCATGCAAACGTCTCGCACCAACACTGATACTGGGAAGGAAAATTCCAATCGAGAATACAATTCCTAAAATTGGAAGGAACATATTCAATAAAAAAGTTACAATGAAAGTAAAGGCAACCCAATACCAAAATTCTGGTCGTTTTGATTTTCCGTTAAAATCTACATATTTTTGAAAACATACCTTGATTGCATCTTGGAATGACATAAAAATTTACCTACCTTGTTTTATGATTATTTAAAATCACCAAACTGCCAAAGTAGAGTTCATTTTGTTTTGATTGTAAAGAAAAAAAGAAATCATTTTTGATTTTATTCATCAGCTAACAAATATATAGTGAACTTTGTTTTTCCAACTTCACTTTCAAACTCAATACGGCCATTCAGTTTGTTAACCACTTTACGACATATATCTAAACCCAAACCAACACCTTCACCTTTGGATTTTGTCGTAAAAAATGGTTCGAATATTCTATTTTGGATTTCTTTCGGGATTCCACATCCATAATCGATAAAACTGACCTTAATCCATGGACCTTCCTCTTCGATAAAAATTTCAATCGTTCCTTCATATGAAATTGCATAAAGTGCATTATTTAACAAATTTACCCAGACTAAATTTAGATTATCTCGATTCCCCTTACATTTACGATTGGAATTAAAATGTTTTATAATATTTACACGATGGTTGATATTATAATAATAAAGAGTGAGAATTGTTTCTATTTCATGGATGATATCAATTCTGTTTTCATCTGAATGGGTTACGTCTTCTGATAACAAATAATTTTTCATCGACTTAACAACATGTGTGGATTTTTCAGAAGCAACTTTTATAATAGAGCTAGAGCGAAACAAACTAGCAATTTGAACACAAATCGCTAAAATCTCTTTATTTCTATCACTTTCAAGTATATACTTTAACTTGTTACCTAATATAAAAGCAGAAGAATCAATGATTAAGTTAAGAATACTATCTCTTTCATCAGGCAAGTAAGTTTGTAATATTTCAAAATATCTGGTTTCGAGTTCTTTTTTTAATTCCCTTTCCTTTTTCCCACTTAAGAATACGTTTTGTGAATTCGGATATTCTGAGACTAAAATATTGAAACGATCTCTATCTTCCTTCGGAAGATGAAAAACAGTATTGATTATATTCTGGAACTGGTTTTGAAAGAATTCTTCGATCGAAACGTTTGAAGAGACAATTGCACCAAGAGGTGTATTTAATTCGTGTGCCATACCAGCAGTTAAATTTCCAATCGTAGCCAATTTCTCTGAGGTTAATAACTTGTCTTGTGCATCTGTCAATTCCTTTAATTTAAGTTCAAGGAATTGGTTTGTGGAATTCAAAGTATCATTCGAAACTTTTAATTCTTCTGTTCTAATTAATACTTCCGTTTTTAAATTTTCTGAATATCGTTTGTTCCAACGATACCTTTGTATCATCCAAGCAACTACCAAGATAGTGAATGCAGCAAAAAACAATGATATGACCATTTGATAATCAGGACTTGAATTGGGCGTATAGAGAAATCCACTAAGATCTAAATTTTTTGGCAACATACCATAATCAGCATATACTTCACTAATATGTTTCCATCTCCCTTCATACATATAACCCAATTCAACAAGTGAAGGTTGGATCAAAGGTTCCATTTGATTTGCTTCAAACAATAATTGTTCTTTAGAAATTTGATTTGAATATTTATTGTATATCAATTCAACAATTTCTTCCTTATGTTTCATTGCGTATTCCCAACCTCGAAGACTTGCTTCACGGAAGAGTTTGACTCTTTTTGGGTTCCTTTGAATTTCGAGTTGGCTTGTGAACAAATTGTCACCATAAAAATCGATCCCTGATGTTCGAGGAGAGTACACCATAAGGGGAAATCCAGTTTTTTGGATTTCAAATGTTTGAGTCGTCGAATATCCGTCTACGGCATTTACCTTACCTTCCACCAAATCTAAAAACCGAAAACTATGGTCCATGACGATGAATTTGTTTGGTTCTAATTTTTCTTTTTTTAAATACGCTAAAATTTCATAAACATGCGGAGACAACATGATCTTTTTACCAACGAGATCATGGAGACTTTGATCTGAATTTGTTTTCCTTGTAAATAAAACGGTGGGTGAATGTTGAAATATGACTGCGATAACAACAATAGGAGTTCCAGCATGCCATTGTAATAATACTTCGTTTGTTCCAACTCCGTATCGAGCTTCCTTTTCGGAAACATACTGGTGTAATCCTTCGATACCATTTTTACTTTCATGAATTTTTACATCTAAACCAAGATCATGATAGTAACCTTTTTCAATTGCAGCATAATAACCTGCGAATTGGAATTGGTGAATCCATTTTAAGTATAAATCTACGTGGTCTCTTGAATCGATTGGTTGGAAAAATGGAATCAATCCAAAACAAAAAAGAAAACATAGAAACTGTTTCTGAAGCGGTCGCATTCGTACTTCTCACTAAATTTTCGCTTTGTTAGTCGAAAGTGACTAAGGCTTACAATTTGGAGAATTTTTGGCAACCGAGATATAAAAATCTTTTGTTGGAAACTATTTATTTTTTCTACGAATGATCCATTCCGCAAATAAAAAATTGATAAGCCAACCTGTTCCCATCATCAAATCCCTTGGAATTCCGGATGGGTCTCCTCCTACAAAGAGGAACCAAGGTAAATGTGTAAAAACTTGAGTCCCGGCACCAAGTCCAATGGCATACCCTCTGATCATCCAATGGCTATGGATCAGGTATTTTCGTTGCATAACAAAATAAAATCCAAGGCAAATACAAATTACCATCCAGAAGCCAATCACCATACGAATTCCAAATAGCCAATCTCCGTCAGTTGGCACTCTAGGATACACCATCGTGAGCCAAATTCCAGAAATAGCAGTTGTTAGTCCAAAAAATACTAAAACTCTACCAGAAACGCGGTGCCATTTGGGATATAGTTTTCGAAACCCAGGAGCAAATTGAAAGGCTCCTAAAATACTATAAACAAGAACGGCAACAATATGTAAAAGGATTGGGACTGGATCATCAAAAAATCTTTGATTTTCTACCGTATAACCAGAACCAGTTGTCAATTGGGAAATCCGAACGACACCTGCGATGCTAGGTACAAAACTTAGGAATAATAAAGAACCGATAATCCAAATATCTTTCTTTGTAGTGGTATTCATTGCCATGTGATTTCATTGATGAATATTATATAAGAAACGGCAACAAAGAATTGAAAATAATTTATTAAATTAATCTAAACCTCATCAGTTGTTGCAAATGAATTGGCAACATTCGAAATAGTTTTTGCAACATCGCCAATTGTAATACTAACTCGGTTTAGATCTTCTGAACTAATTGCCAACTCTTGTGCATTTCCTGAAAGTGTATTCACACTCATTACCATATCTTCAGATGTTCTTTTTTGTTCGAGGCAAGATGTTTCAATTGATTCAGCTAAAGACTGAAGTTCTTTAACTTCATGTGAAACTTTGGTTAAACTATTTGATTGTGATGAAATTTCACCTCTCAACTTCTCAATACCCATCTGAATACGAATTGATTGACCAACAATTTCATTGAGTGCTTTCACTGTTTCATTTACATGATACACGCCTGTATTCACTGCAGAATCACTTTTTGTAATTAAAACCATTATGTTTTTCACAGAAATCCTCGTTTTGTCTGCAAGTTTAGATATTTCCTCCGCTACAACGGCAAATCCCCTACCCGCATCACCAGCCCTTGCAGCTTCTATACTGGCGTTGAGGGCTAACAAATTCGTTTGTTCTGAAATATCGGTAATCAATCCTACGATTCCTGAAATCTCTTTCGTTGCCAAACGAATCTCTTCCATAGAACTATCTGTACTGCGAATGGACAAATTCCCTTTATCAGCTAATTGAGTTGATGTGACTGATTCAATGGATAATTGTGAGAGTTCTTTTTCAATATTTACGATAGAATACTCAATATTAAGAATTTCATCTGCAATCTTTGAAATGTTTTTTGTTTCATCTGAAATGGAAGCAAACATCACTTCAAAGGAAGAAGATAACTCTTCCAAAGAGGCCGCAGATTCTTCAGTGGTTGATGCGAGTCCCGTTGCATTATCGGATACGGTTAGTGCATCTTTTTTCAATTGTTCAGAAATTTTTTCAACTTGGCTAACGGAATGTTTCAATTGGATCATAATTTCATTCAGCTTACTTAAAAATAGGTTGATCGATACTGTGATCTCTCCAATTTCATTTTTTCCAAATGTTGGTAATTGTTTTGTTAAATCTGCATCTCCACTTGATAATTCATTTATTTTCGTAAGAACAGATTTAAGAGGAATGTTTATGCTTCGGAAGATGAATAGAATTAATATGATCGATAAACTTAATGCCACAAATACAATGATGACATTGATTAGCCTTTGCCATTTTTGTTCTGTTAGTCGATCTCGAATTATATTTTCAAGTATAATGATCGAATTGTTTTGAATATCAGAACCAATCGAAGTTCCTTGATGGATAATCGTGAATAATTTATCGGCTGATTCAGGTTTAATTGTGTCTTTTAGAAAAATATTTTGAAGTTCATTGACATAAGTATTACATTTGGTTTTGACTTCTATGATATTTTGATTGATTTTTTCTTGGTACTTTTTTGAACTCTCTAAAGTTTTAGTATTTGAATTCGTTATATTAACACAAATTGTTTCGATTCCATTAATTGATAAGATCGCTTTCGTAAAACTCGTATTTAAAAATTGTTTGTTCTTACGGTTATCGCCAAGATATTCATCGCGAATCACTTCTTTTAAAACTGCCACATGTTTCCATAACTCTGGGATCTGGAACAAGATAATTTCCATTTGGTAATATGAATCGAGTTCTGGATCCAAAATCAAATGCGAAAAATCACCTATTTTGACTGCAAGTTTCTGAGTATGATCGATGAATTCTCGTGCCGTTTTTGCATCAAAACTCTTCACCTTTACATCCTGATTCCATTCCTTTATTTGAACAATCTCTTCTGTCAAGATGCCTGACTCGAGTATTTGCTTTGTACCTTCAGTTACTATGGGAACTAATTCATCAGTAGTTTCATTTCCAATTTTTAACTTCGTTAGTCCAACTTTCAGCACAGTATATACTGGCTTAAGAATTTGGATTCCCTTTAACTCTTTCGAAGTGAACTCGATATCATGATTTTGTGAGCGCAGAAAAAGGAAGAGTAAAATGAGTAAAAATATAAGGATGGGAAGCGGGAGTAAAAATATCCTAAGGCGAATCGATACATTTGATAAATAGGAGCTCATATAGTTCCACTTCCTTTATAAAAAAGTATGAATTGTTTCTATAGTTTTAAATTAGAAAATAAAAAAATAAAAATTTGGCAAAATTATCTAACAACGCCGCTCTATCTACCAAACATGAAAGCAAAATAGGAGATGTACTAAAATCCAAACCATTCACCTAACTTTCGCTAATCAAACATTACTAAAATCGCTCAAATCATTTGTCAAAATTCCAATATTTTGGGGATTTCGAGAATTTTAGCCTTCTCATTTTGCAGTTACTTTCAGACTCAACTTTAGTTTAGAAATAAATTTCCGATCCAAATCGAGCATAGTTTTCCCCATACCAATGGCTTCACCTATGGTAGGTGTAAAATCGATTATTTTAATTTTTGTAAAGAAGCATTCACCAATTTTTAACGGGAAATCTTCTTGGCAGTTTCAGAAAACCTTTCAACCAATAGACAACCATCAACGGTTCCATCAAAAGCAAACTCAATTCGATCCTCTATGAATCGTACGCCACTCAACTCATCTTCAGGAGAGAATTGTAATACACACTGGTAATCATACTTCGATGGGCGATAGTAAATTTCTATGGTTGTATACTCAACTTGGATAAATTGTGCAGGTATTTTTCACTTTCGTCTAACTTTTTAACCGTAGTGCTTTGTAGTTTTCTACATTCAAAATATTTATACTGGAACAATCCATAACATCCTTATCCCTCTTGCCTCTAATACCCCAAATTCTCTTTAGTCTTAAATAACTTCGATATTTGTTCGCAATTTCCGAAAGAATTCGAAGTTTTTCTAAAAAGAACTCCAGGTGTTAAACAAAATCCACGGATAGGTGTATGCAAGGAAACTAGCAGTGGGTGAAAACTGAGTCGGTGTCTAAAGGCAAGTTTTTGGTTATAACTTTGAGTATATGAGTCGGCCTTGTCATTTATTTATATTCCGCAGCTTTTCGTTGTAGCAATCAATTTGTATTTAGCCCTCAAATAACAAAATACTTTATCGATTTCATTTTGCGATAATGCAGAATCGAAAAAGAAAAACTCTGCTACATCACCATCCATGTTGCCATTGGAAAGGGATCCATCTGTGCCTGTCACATAACTTTCAATATTTGAGGTTGCATTCCCTTTTAAGTCACCATTCCAATATTCTTGCCAACTAACATTTGTATTCTGAACACTTGCAATTGCGATAAAAGTTGTGACGGGAATAGAATTGACAGAAGGAGGAGTTAGTCCAGACCCATTTCGCCAAAGATACAACTCATTTCCAGGTGAAGCACCAATATTAATCTCTCTTCCATTTGCAGAACCGACTAAAAGTAAATTTGTGGCAGGATGAGTTTGTGGCATCTTAAATACCAAGAAAAAAGATCCGCTGTTAATAGATGAAAATCCAGTTCCACCACTGTAACTCATCGAAGTCAAAGATGCTTGTGAAAAATTGAGAGCTGGAAGACCATTCACCTGATTCAATCTATATACTGGTTGTCTTGTCGGGAAAGTTACTTGCGTAAGATGATTTCCTCTTCCACTAAAATCATTCCAGGTTTGAACATTTGCACCATCAGATAAATTAAGACTGTCTGCCTTGAACCAAAGTACTAAAGATGAACCACCATAGGTTCTTGGAGCAGTAAGAGTGACAGTATAATCCTTACTGGTACCATCGGTAGCAGTCACCGTATAAATTAGATTTGACGAAAACGAATTTGCGGTTACCTCACTTGTCTGCGTTACGTTACCTATTGAAACACTTTCTCCTGTGGTTGTAAATTTAGCAACTAACGGAGTAAAAGACGAGAGTGTATCAGACACAAGACTGATATTCGTATCTGAGATAATTCCAGATATTCCTAATGAAGGAATTGAGTATGATGTAATTTCTTTTCCGGGGAATGGACCAATTCCACAAGTTATACTTTTATCATTCAATGCAAACTTTAAAAAAATAGTCTGATAAAATGCTTTGCTCTGAGGATCACAAACATTGGAAAAATTTTCCCCTTTGCAATGAGTGATAAACAATAGAGTTTGAATAGCAAAAAAAAAGTAGAATATCGATCGATGCCAAACAATTTGAAACTTTATCATTTAACACCGCCTACAATCTCCCTCTGATTTTTCGATCGTTTATCGCTACTAAACTAAGAAGGTTTTCATGGAATACTTGATGAACATCCCATTATTGAAAGTGAACTGAATTGAAGGCGAATCTATTTTGGCAAAAAATTTCCAAAATTGAGAAAATTTTTCTGAATTTGAAGTATATCCCGACAAATCATCCTTTAACTTCGATTAGGAAAGGTATCTAACCAAATTGGCTACTCGAGCTCTTTCGCAAAATCGTTCGAATCCCAATCCAATTAATTCCTAAGTAACCTTAACACTTATCCCAATTTCCCAAATGAAGTTCGTTTCTTCTTAAAATTCTCCTGGGCGCCGCAAAGCACCCACGGACGGGTGCGAGCGAGAGCTCTGACCATGGAAGGCCAGGCGAACGCAAGGCGCCCAGGAGAATTTTAAGAAAGATTAAACGTTGAAGTGGGAAATTGATAAGTGGGTGGATGACGGGATTTCGCCTTACACGGTTCTCCCTTCCGGGTCGAACTCGTTCCAG
>NZ_RQFT01000009.1 GCF_004769525.1 Leptospira bouyouniensis
TCTATCCTCCGAACATAAGAGCTCATACTCGGAATGGCATTTCCAGCATTGGCAAACGATTAAGTTTTTATCACATGGGTTATTTTGTTTATACAAAGCATATTTTTTGAATAAATGGCTCGGAGTTAAATACAATACGCTCTTGCATGTGATACAAAATTGTGCCTTTTCAGATTGCATGAATTCTCGCATCGCAGTTTTAATTTCTATCGTACGCCGGTGCATCTCTAGCTAAATCTTCCTTGCATGAAATTCAGCAGGTAATGGCGACAGTTCAATTATCTTAGGAAATTTGTCGAAATGAAACACCTTAACCATGAAATCGTGTTCTCCAGAGATCTGTTCAATTTCTTGGTGAAATCCAACTCCGAATATTGTAGTACCACTTATAACCTGATTTGATTCTAGATTTGCTTTGGCTTCTTCCTCTGAAATATCCCAAGGTATTTCATGTTCGTAATCTCCGTAATAGAGCAAAGCAGGATATAGGTTCTCGCTTTTTTCATACTCTTGAACCAATGCTAAATAGTGGCCTGGGGAATAGCATCTTTCGGTAATTTTTTCAGCAGTTTTAATCAATCTTTGATTAGGTGTTAGTTCACTCATGCCTTCACCCATTTCAAATTGTAGTAAATCATATGCCGTTCAAAGTCATTATAGTCTTCAAATTTTATTGGACCATAGCCAATTCCTGGAGTTCCAAATCGACAGTAACCTTGAGAAGAAATTCCAAGTATTGCAACTCGTTCGTATTTTTTCTTTTCATCACCAAAAAATGGTTCTTCAGTTTCTAGCAGAACAATTGCAGTTTTACCTTCCTTAATAAAACCCCAAAGTTCACGATAGTTGGCTGATAAAACTTCTTTATAAATTTCATTGAGATTTGGACTATTCATCCTTAGCTCTCCCATTCTCAAATAAAGTCCAGTATATCAACTTCCCTTCGAATGGCTTGTTGAACCATCTCCAGAAATCTTCTAGAGAATCGAAGCCATCATTCATCGCAAATTCCAAGACACCTTCACCACGATAAACATTTTCTCCAAAATCAATGGATACTCTTTGCTTATTTGGTTCGATTATCAAATGCGATGTTCTATTACATCTTCCAAGTGCAAATTGTTTGTAGTTTCGAGTCCTTACTCCAATTGAAAACTGAATGATTCTTCCTGGCTTCCATCGATCGTGTTCATCGATACGAGCTGTATGGATCTTTCTGCCATCGAGAATCTTTTGCGGGAAGTGAGTGAATTTAGGCTCCTTCCCTCCCCATGGAAAAACTGTTGAGAATCCAAGAATCATAATTTTGTGACCGAATTTTTTGAAGATTCAAGTATGGTTGGCTTTCCGACCCAAGCACCAATGACAAAAAAAACTAAAGCTGAAAGGCTCCCCACTAACAAATAATTTATAAGCAATTGACTCTTGTAGATTAAGATAACTTCTTTCATATTGCTAACTCGGCGCATGGAGTGTGCATTGAAACGAATTCATTAAGCCTTTTAATCTCCAGGTCTTTCTCCTGAAGTTTTCGTTCCAAGATTCTGTATTTTACTGAGTGGAAATATTCCACTCCTTCGATGATCACAACTTCTTGCATTTGGTTCTCCTATGGTTCCCAATAAAGACGGGGATTTAAATCCCCGATTTGAAATGTTGGTTATGCTACAGCTAATGAATCCTCTGCCTGAATCCTTTTAGTTCTCTTTTTAGCGGGTTTTACGATTTGATCCGCTACTTCTTCTTGAGGGAATTGCTGAATTGCTTCCAGTCCTCTCGGTTTTATATCTTCTTGCATTTCAGTAGATTTTCTCTTTCGTGCTTTTCTAAGAGTTTTCTTCGATGCAGATTTTTTCTTTTTCGGGACGGCCTTCTTTTTGGTCGCTGATTTCTTTTTCATTGGCTTTGAGATAATGCTCCCTATCTTTTCCAATCTCCAAGACTCGAATGGGAATCTTTGCATCCCAGCACTATCATGGTTCAACAATAAGATCACATCTTGTGTAAACGCTGGTAAACCACCATCACCCAAACTGATTTTTTTAGAATAGCCAACTACAACTGCAGTCTGACCAGGCTTTGGATATCTTCGGTCGGATCCTACGCCTTCAATCAACCTAACGGTATCACCTATGCGAAATTTGGGTTTCTTTGCCAAAAAAATTCTCGCTGCATCATCGACTGGAAGAATTTCACGAAGAACTGGTGGTTCTTCTGTTGCAACTTTATCATTCATCATCCAAGGACTAAGAACTGGTGTTTTTTTTCCCATTAGAACATCCCAAGCATCCGTAGCTCTCGGGGCAAAACTACTCCACCATTCCCGCACTTTTTTAATCATACTTTTCATTTTATTTTCTTCTCCTTTATTAAAAATAAAAACTATCCAATCAGAATTTGAGGTTGTTTCCCATCGAGGTAAGCTTGCTTCACTTTCGGAATTACTTCTTCTGCAACTGTGCTTCCATTTGGCATTACTATGTATGGAAGAAACTCTTCATCAAATGTCGCAATTCCACATTCCAGCATCTCAAGTTTTGCTTTTATGGCTAAGCTAAGTGCTCGCCATCTTTGCCTAATCCCTTGCTCGTATGCTTCTTCAATCTGATTGGGCTTTCGCGCCCTTCCAGTTTCCGTTTTTGAGAAATCTGATTTTGGCGGAAGTGGTAGGAGAAACTTAACCTTTCTGCCCTCCATACTAAAAAGGATCATTGCTTGGTTATCATTCCAACCTGAGACGAACTCTTTAGCTCCGTATTTTCGAAGAGTTTTCTCAATCTCGGATTTTGATCTGTCCGAAGATACCTCTGTGTTCTCCGCATATTTTCCTTTCATACTGCTATCTCCTGAAATAAAGTTGGATGAAGATTTTGTGAGACCAAAGGACTTAAATAAAGTGCTTCTACCCTTTCGTTAGAATTTCTCGTTTTTCTTTTTTGCATTGAGTTTGCTAAGGTACTTTTCGTAACTACTTCCCATCCAGAAAAGATTTCGTCGTAAACTGGGTGAGGATAATGGCTAACAACGGCCATACCTTTGATTTTTGTTAATGTCTCAAGCACACTTACATGTTGTTCAACTTGAGAAAATTCTTTAGTGTATAAGTTCTTTGTATTCCTGGATTCTGCTAAATAAGGTAAATCAAGATAAAACAAGGTGCCTTCTGAATCATAAATCTTGGTCAACTCAATAGCATTTTTTTCTAATATGAAAACTCCCCTCAATCTTTCGGAAATTTTATAGAGGTGTTTTATTTTGGAAAACAACCGTGCAGGATTGTGGCCACCATCCTCCGCAATATTACCTTTTGCACGAAAATCAATATTTGATTTTCGAACATCATTTGCTCGCATCGACATCCAACAGATTGTATAGAATTTCCAAGCTCGATCGATGGGGTCTTCAGTAGAATCAATCGTATCCAATGCATACTTCAGGGATCTTTCCGAGTAAGGAGTGAGACTTATTTTTCTAATTAGTTTTTTGGGTTCATCTCTTAAAACGGAAAAGAATGTTGTGATATTCCCATCTAAGTCATTGGCCACTTCTACTTTTGAACGATCTTTCGAAAGAAGAACGCTACTCGCTCCACAAGACATCTCAACGTAAACTTGATGTTTTGGAAAATGAGAAAGTATCCATTCTCGAAGTCTGAATTTCCCACCATTATACTTTAATGCCGGACGATTCATGCTGCATCCTTCTGAAGAAAACCACACATGGTTTTAATTTTTTCAGTGTGAAGTTCTTTTGGGAATTTGTTCAAATCCAAAGGGGGAACGTAGGCTTTTAGTTTTTTCAACCTCCGAACGAAAAATAAAATTCGTTCTTCGAGACTACCACCACCAACTGCAACTAGATTCCCGCAATGTTCCAAAAGAAATGCCTCCGGATTTTCGCTGAAGTTATTTTTAGGATTAAGTGAATTTGTGGCCAATTGCTGCATCGAATTCCTCCAATATTCTGATAGATTCGGGATCCCGATCTAAATCATATTCTGTGCGTTTAACATAAACAGAGGCCGAGACATTTTGTATTCGAACTTCTGTTTTCGGTTCTTCCATCGGCAGCACATCCGTAGGTTTTGACGCACTGTAAACCAATGCCTTATTTCTTGCTGGTCTATCTGCTTTAATCCAGCCTTCCTTCCGAAGCCACCGGAGAATGTATTCTACTCTAGCATAGGTCCATCTTTTCTGTGAAAGTGGAGTGTTCTCGTTTGCAATTTCTACTATCTTATTGATGCGTCCAGACCAGGATCCCTGGTTCCCTATTTTAAAAAGCAGGAGACCATATATGAAAAGTTTATTCGGACACCTAATGTAAAGAGGAGCCGACAACGGCATTTTCGACCAATACTCATTTGGCTTAATCTCAGTCTGGGATTTAGGTAAATTTTTCATTTGGAATTCCTTAGAACTTTTTCGGCGCTCCATCCGTTGTTAGCGAAGATAGAAATTACCAGAGACGCACTCGCGACAGACATCTTCTCTGTATTTATAACTTTAAGTTTTGCTAAGATCTCTTTTTGTTTGGAAGTGATTGAGCCTTCAGCATTACTTAGCCTTCTTCCCTCATATTCAAGATCTAATTCCTGATCATACGCCTTGCCTTTGAGCTCTAATAACGCGAAAGGATCATAATACGTTGAACCATATTGAACAATTTTTACACTATCGAGAGCTGATTTTCTTAAGTTCTCTTTTGCAAGTTCCAACAATTCTAGCATGTAGTAGTTTGGTTTTAGCGAACTTAGTCTTTCTGCCTCTTTCCGAACTTCTGGGCTATAATGCTCTGTGATAAACAGATCAAATGGCTTCACTAATTGGTGTTGATTCGCTTGGTATCCAAATTCAACCAACAAACAATGTGATTTACCGGGTGATAAACGGGTGCCTCTCCCAACCATTTGCGAATACTTTGTTCTCGATTTTGTAGGGCAAGCGATGACTACTGCCTCGATCTCAGGACAATCAAATCCTTCTGTGAAAAGGGCACAGTTCAGTAAGTGAGTAATTTCTCCCCTTCTGAATTGAGAAATTGCGTATCTTCTTTCCTCAACACTAGATTCTGCTGATAGTGCCTTCGCTTTGATCCCATTTTCTTTGAGTATTGCTTCAAGCATGACCGCCATCCGGACAGACACAGTAAAAACGATAGTTCTACGTCCGATTGTTTCTTTCAGAACTCCTTCGGCAATATTGAGAATTTTGGAAGACATCACATCATCAAGTGCTCCTTGATCCAAGTCTCCTGCTACAGTTCGTATTCCAGATAAATCAATATCACAGTCAACCTTGACTCCAATTAAATTACACAGGTTTCCATCTTTAATAGCCTCAAGTAACGAGTAGTTATAAGCGATGTCAGAAAAAATACTCTTTAAGCCACCGCCTTTGGCACCATCGGGCGTTGCAGTTAATCCTACAACATTAGAACCGAATCTGGATTGAAAGAACTCAATGATTGTTTGGTAAGAGTCTGCGGTTGCATGATGGCATTCATCAATAATGATGTCATCAATCCTGAAATCCGAGAACCTAGAATCTAACCTGGATTTTCTAAGTGTAGGTACAGATCCAACTATCACATTCTCGGTAAGGTTTGCGCGATGTTCAGCTCTTTCTAAGCCACTGCTAATTTGGCAAATATTGTCGATCTGAGATTTTGCCTGATCAATCAACTCTTCTCGGTGTGCAAGCCATAGGATTTTTTTACCACTGGAAATTCTTTCTTTGATAATTGATGAACCAACAACTGTTTTCCCGGTCCCGGTGGCCATAATTATCAAAGGATTTTTCCCTTCTTTTAATAACCGCACTGCGTTCCCGACCGCCTTCGATTGGTATGGTTTCAAAGTATAATGAAACGTTGGTTTCTGAAACAAAGATGGTTCAGCACTCATAAGTCACCTGCAAAGCCATTCATGCACTTGTTACAAGGTGCTGGTGTTCCTTTCGGATCATAATTACCATTTTTATCGATGGTAACTTGGGTAGTGCCGTGACAGTGATTACACTTCTTTGCCACATCAATACACCAAGAACGAAGTTTTTTCAAGACTGATTCATGCTCTTGCCAAAGCTTTAGAAAATCCTTTCCTGGATTTGGAATAAAGGCATTGAAGGATCTATGGAAATTGATAGTTTCATCAAGGTGAACTGCCAATACACCCGAGATTTTGTCCCAATTGTTTGGAGCATTTTCATACGCACCCTCGATCTTCACAGTTTTAGATTTCGGTGGATTCTTTTTCCCTTCCTTCTTCTTAGTTGCCTGAGCTATTGACTTTTCACCTGCTTTGACTTTTTCAAATTCGACAGGATTTTCTTTTTTCAGCTTCTTTGCTTTCTCGACATATTTTTCATTCGTGTCGAATAGTTGTGCGGCTTTTTGAGTGGAGCGACCTTTTTCGGAATCTGTTTTCTTCCCGGCTTCTTTCCTTGCTTTGGCTGCTTCTTCCAAAAGAGGTAAATACTCGCTTGCAAGAGTCGCTTTTTGAGAAGCCGTTAAGTTTCTGCGAATGTTCGCACGTAGAATAAAGGTAAGGGCATCCTCTTTGCTTCCTTTGAAAACTTTTGTTGAGAATCGTTTCCCAGCTTGAACTGATGCTAAGTATCTATTCCACCCATCTATGATTTTGCCTTCAAAAAGAATGATCGGGTTTGAAGTATCGAAACCATTTTTATGAATTGATTCGACAAGTTCTTTAAACTCTGTCGGATTCATTTGCGGATAAAGATTAAATTTGTGTCTGTCTAATTTTTGTTGTTTCATAATTTTTATATGTCTCTTGTTAGGTTAAAAAGTTACGAGGCGTATTCTTGATAACGCTTACACCTGACTTTGAAGGTGTTTTCCGATTACCGAAATAATAACCAAATGAAAAACTTAAAAGGCACATCAACAGTCCATACATAATCAATTCCATTTTATTACCCTACGCTACAATATTTACTCTTTGAAAAGGTCTTTGCTCTGATAGTCTACGACTCAAAAGAGCAATGTTCTTTTCTCTCAATTCATCGATCATCTTATCTCGTTGTTCGATCTGATTTAGAAGATAGTTAATTTGTTTCTTTTGAATACATTCGTTTGAACGTAAATCACGTATGCAATTCAATAGCCGAATAACAAATTTTCTTCGCCAGTTGGTTGGCTTTTTTTTACCAACCAACTCCATGAGATTTTTTGCCTGAAAATTCATATTAGAAATCCATCCCTTTATCTTCTGAAGATAATTTTTCAATTTTGCCTTCTCCCACTTTGAAAACCGCATCAGCTAAGTTTTGGATTTCAGGTTTGTGGGAAACAAAGATCACCTGCTTGAAACCACCAAGCGCCATCGCCTTATCTAACATTTTTTGATATAGCTTGGCGTTATCTGGAGTGAGGCCACCGTCAGCTTCATCACGAATCACTGTCTCAATGGCCTTCCCTGTTTTTTGGATTTTGTAAACTGCTACTCCGAGAGAGATCCCTTCCTTAATGATGGCTTCCTGGCCACCGGATTTGTTATCCACAAAGGTTTCCTCTCCGGTTTCTTCATCATAAACTGCGATGGAAAAATCTTCCTTAACAGTTCCTTTCCCAGTTTCTTTGGTTGTTTTGAAAGATACCTGAAATCTGGATCCGTAACATTCGGAAAGAACTTCGTTAATTGTGGCTGAAATTTCAGGACCAGAAGCATCCAATTTTAGAGCCCGGATACCTTTCGGAGAAAGGGCTTCGCAGAGATTTCTAAGTCGTCCCAATCTCTCCAATTTTTTGGGTGTACCGAGAGCTTCCAACTTTTCTTTGGATTCCTCAATCTGTTTGAGTTTGGTTTCTAGCTTAGAGACTTCGGTCAGTATCTCGTCACGTCGCTTACTCATTTCATCTTTTTTGAGCTTTGCGTCAGCAAGTTCTTTTTCTATTAGTAGTTGTCCATCAACTTCGGACTGTTTTGCGGTAATTAATAGAGCCAATCCAGATAATTTGGAATCTAATTCCGATTTCTTATTGGAAGCGATTTCAATTTTTGCCTGATAATCTCGAATCCTTTCGTCTACGAGATCCAAATGGGCCAAGTTTTTAAGAGCATCAGTAAAGCTAGTGATTTCGTCCTTTTTCACCTTGATGTCCATTTTCAGGTTCTCGAGTTTTACTCGATCATCTGTAAGTGAATCAAAGGTTTTCAGCTTCGAGGACAAATTTAGTTTCTGAGAATCAATTGATTGCATTTCCCCTTTGATCTTTTCGATTTTGAGAACTTCTTGCTCCATTTCTTTTAAAAGTTCATCGTGTTCGATTTTCAGAGATGCAATTTTCTCTTTTGATTTTACTGCATCGGCTAGTAGTTCACAGGATTCGTTCAGTTGCTTCCCTGAGACTTCTACACCATTACATGGTACTCTCTGAAGTAGACTGGCCTTATTTTCACATTCTGTAATTTCAGATTCCAGTTTAGCAACCTTACTTCTTTGGTCTGACCTTGAGGTATTTAATTTATCGGAATTCTTTCTCGCTGCTTCCTTCTCATACTCAAGTTTATCAATTTCTATCTTTACAGCTTTATTGGATTCCTCGATCTCTTTGGTTGAAGAATCTATTTGGTTTTGGACCAATACTATATGATTTTCAAGTTCAGAAATTTCTACTTCCAAAATTGATTTTTTTTCAACGGCTGAGCGAATCGCTTTCTCTTTGGCTTTTAATGCTTGGTTATTTTTCAGTCTCTCGGAGATATCGGCGATCTCATCCTCAAGAACTTTAATTTCCTTTTCGGTAAAAGTCCTGGACTCGATGAGTGCCTGAACATCGGACGATTCAGATTTATATTCTGCCAATCTCTGTTGAATATCTGAGAGAGTTTTTTCCAAAGATGCCAATTCTGAATCTATTCTAACTTTATCAGATTCAAAAACCTGAAGACTTTCTTTGGCATTTTCCTCACCTTCGATGATAAAGTTTAAATTTTTAAACAATAGATCATCTGCGGCAATATTTGATTCTAGCACCTTCCTTTCGCTTTCGAGTAGATCGAATTCCGAATCATATTCTTGAAATCCCAATAGATTTCCGAGTAGTTCTCTAGATCCTGCTTGGTCCAGGGAGACAATGTGACCCTTCCCTTTTTGAGAATGGTAAAGAGCAGAAAGGAAAAGATCCTGTGGAAGATCTGTGTGTTCCAAAAACTTTTCCTGGAACTCTTTGAGTTTTCCTTCTGTTACTGCTTTTCCATCTACATAAAGATAGGGCTTTTGAGTTTTAGCAATAGGATCGATCAGCCTCTTCACGTGGATTATTTTCCCACCGATCTCCGCCTTCACTTCAATCGAGGAAGATTTAGCTTTAAAGCATCCGTAAATGGCACCTTCTTCTCTTCCAGATTCGGAACGTCTGTTTGGTGTTACTCCATAGAATGCCATCGAAATCGTATCCAGGAGAGTGGTCTTTCCTGATCCGTTATCGCCAACGATTGCAATTTTTGCCTCATTCCCGGGAGTCCATGTGATGCCCTCTGGGAAAGCGATAGATCCTTTGTTTTTGATTTCTAGAATTTTCATGCTGCCACCTCTTCTTTGGTTTCTTGGGACTCTTTGATTGCCCGACGTTCTTCGAGATGTGTTTCGATTTCCGAATCATCCATGCCTTTGCTTTTAAAATAGATTCGAAGAGATTCTTCGATATCGTTTGTCTTTGCAATCTCCTCATTTCGAACTGCAATTTTTGTGATTGTAGTTTTTTCAATTTTAACCGATGGATCTACTACAGAGAGAATTTCTTTAATGTTAGTTGGAACCGTGTGGGTGAGTTCTTTCTCTACGGTGTATCGGAATCTCAATTTTGCACTGCTTTCAGAAATCTTTTCAAGATTGATCTCTTCTCCAGATTCTCCAATAAAACGGGATCCGTCCCATTTTGCGGATATGGAAATCATCGGCTCAGGATTTAAGGATATAAATTCAGGCTCCTCATACCAAATTCCATCGTTTAGGGACCAAATGAGAATACCTTTATCGTCATTCGCCTCTCCCCATGTTTGGCGAGTAATCGATCCGGGGTACCAAACCTTACCACCGACTTTTTGTTTTTTGTGATAGTGGCCACCGACAACCGGACAGCCAAATGACTCCAGTAACCCCAGAGGAAGGTGAATTCCATTTAGTCTCGGAATCTTATCGTTATCCAATTTGGCACCCGAAATTGTTCCATGAAAAGGCACAAAGCAAGGGCAGTCCGATCTTTGAATTTTTTGATAGTAACCATCCAAGAGATCCATGAATGCATTCGTTCCTTTTTCTCCCAATTGCTCAACACTCTGTGATTGAAGTGCTAAGGCTCCGGCTGAGTAATGTGGGATAGTCAAGAATCGAACTTTTTCTTTTCCTGAACCAAGATATAAATCTAAGACTTCAGGATGTTCTGAAACATAGATCTGCAGTTGGCTTCTGTTCTGGTAAGAAAGTAGCTCTTTCGGTTTATCATGATTTCCTCGTGTAATTAGAATGGGAGTTCGACCTTGGAAACCATCTAAGAATGTTTTGAAAACAAGTCTTTGCTCTTCTGTGGATACATCTTCAAAGATATCGCCACCTACACTTACCACATCCACATTCGTTTCCCGAAAAATCTCACCTGCTCTGAGAAGAGCTATTGCTTCTTTGGATTCAAAACCTCCTTGGAGGTGGATGTCCGCAATGTTACCAATTTTGATACTCATAGCTTCTGCTCCTTTGGATTCAATTCGCGATATTTGTTTGCGAGTAATGTTTTCAATCCTAGAAAAGTTAATTCTTCTTCGATGATATCTCTTGATAGTGAATCTCGAAGTTCATCCCAACGTGCCTGGGTATTGCATTCTTTAATCCAAGATTGAAATTCCTGGGCCGTGTAAGGTTTCAGGACTGTTGGAGTAGGATCTCCATAAAGGTTCTCTGTTGCAACGGTCGCAGACGCCTCGATGGTTTTTCCCACTTCTTGAGATTCAGTAGATCCATCACCAACAACAGCTCTCACACAAACCCACATTTTCTGCGCTTCTTCCCTTTTCATCTGGGTGGGTATTGCGAGCATTTCTTTGATCGCATTTCTCTTTGCTTTTCGATCTACGTTCTCGTAAATGTGGGCTTGGTTTGAGCCATCCTTTGTAGTAATGGGTAGACTTTTGCCAACTGGCGATGATTTCACTATTGTGCCATCTGGTAAACGGAGAGAGGCAACGTATTCAATTCGAAGGTGAGGGATTTTATTGAGTATTGTTTCTTCTTCCAAAACTTTTTCTAGCCGGAGTCCGATTGCTTGAGCGATATTGATCACCTTTTCGGATTTCAACATAACATGGCCCGCAGTTAGTTTAACACCTGATGCATTTTTTTCATCCCAAAGATCGTCATCGCTAACAGTAACAAACTGTGGCTTGAGTGAGATCCCTTCCGGGAGAGAATTCATAAGAAACTGAGAGAACATAACGATATTATATTTCTCTGGTGGAAACAATGTTCGAAGGTTCTTTAGTTTCTCGATTGGATCCTTTGCATAAGCACTTGGATTGATCTCGCCATTTGAGAGCAAGATAGAATTTTCTGTGGTAGTTGTTTCAGACATGTTGTAACTCCATTTCAAATTTTTGATTAAATTCCACTTCCAGTTCGTAGGTTTGATAACCATATCCCTGGAGTAATTCGATTGCTTCGGAATGGTGATATTTATGATCAATTAAGATTTCGTAAACATTCCTTACGGAAAATATTTCTTGATCAATATTTTGAGATAAACTTTCAGATTTAAGCATCTCTAACTTCTCCTATTAAATTTTTGTTGACTTGTTTTTTTAAAAATAGAGAAGTGAGTTTAGCTAAAACGTTTCTTCTCTAGAAAAAGCTATCAGGCAGTCAACCTGGTAGCTTTTTTTTCGGCCATATACACTGTTGTTCCCTTTAACTTACTTTTATAGTGAGTCTCGAAAACTTCTTTTGACATCTCGCCTAACAGAAAGCCATCTTCAGATAAGCGGATATTCCCGTTTTCCATTAACTTGACGATTGTCTTAGTTTCTTTTTCCAACACTTCTATTCTCCTTACTTAAACCGTGCTTAAATGTTCTCCCATGCTTTACTCCGAGTTCTTCCAATCTCATAAGGATTGATTGGTTATTGGATTTTCCTTTGATCGTGTTTTTAACCTGCATCAAAGATACTCCACCAACTCGAAGAAAAACATCATACTCATTGAAACCGATCTTTGAAAGTTCAGTTTGAATTTGCTTTGGTGACAATTGTTTGGATTTCACGCGGTTAACCTCTCTACTGTCCTTCTGGAATCTAAGAGAGGGTCTACATAGTCCCTATCTAAATAAATTCCATGTTTTTCAAACCAGAGTGCGATGTCTGGATTGTGACGAGTCCCCTGAATAAAGGCAGAAACAAGCTGCTTAGATTTTCCAGTTTCATGTGCTATCATCTCTTGGTTTTTTCCTAAAAGAGATAACATCCTATTGATGAGATCCGGATCGTCCGGGAAAGGTCGGCGTGGGCCAAGAGACATAGTTAAAAGCTCGTTGTAATCTGCTTGAATCTCTGCACTGCTCATGTAATTTTAAATCCTCTAGTGGTTAATAACCACTATTGATAAGAGAATAATAGTGAGTATTATTTTAGCAAGCAAAATAAATAATAATGGTTATTTTATTTTATGACCAATGTTCGTGAGCGATTATTCGAGGTTTTCTCTGAATTGAAGAACGAAGGTCATACCCAGGTCAAAATTGCCGAAGCGCTAGGTATTACCCAAGGCGCAATAAGTGCATACATCAGAGGGGATAGCCAAATTTCATCACCGGTCGCAACGCTAATTGAGATCCGTTTCGGTTATCGCAAGGAATGGCTCTTAAATGGCGAACTTCCCAAAAAAGTGGATCAGATTTCCAAAAAGGCCGTCAGTGAGGATGTAGAGTTTACTAGAAAAATATTAAAAGATCCGGAATTGAAAGAAATACTCCAGGCAATATTAGAATTAAAAAAATCAGAGCGTGATCGGCTTTTCTCTGTTATTCGAGGGTTTCTGGGGAAGGGATAAGATTTTGTATAGGTTCAGAAGTTAAATCTGGATCACCTTTACTATTCTCATTTTCATCTAAATGTAAATTCATCTCGGAAGATTTACTGCTAGAATTTTCTCTTGTATGTTCAGCTGGCATTTTTTGCCAATCTGGATCCTTATCATTCATAAAATATGGCTTACATAGAACTAATGGATCGTTTACTTCAGAGATAAAATGTTCACAATATTTCCTCACATCAACCAAGTCTACTTTTTCTGTTTTTGTTAACTTTTGAAGGAGTGACTCTTTTTCAGAATTTCTTCTTATATAAAATAGAGGATATGGGATGCCTTTCAATACCCCTTTTAGTTCTTTTTCTCCAGAAAAGAACAATTCAAAATATGACTCTTTTGCTAACTCGGGTTTAGAAAAACTTGTCTCTGAAGAAAGCACATATGCAATCTCAACTGAAATTGGCATTCTTGTATGTGTTGCATGTTGTTTTAATCGAAAACCAGTATCCATACTTGGCCCCAAATAATCTTCAAATCTAGAGTCAGGCTCCTCAGAAATTTGGTTTTTTATATTAACAATAGCATTAATTTTAGGGAAGCCTGCTAGCCAAGCTGCCATTTTAACTTTTATAGGCAATTCCTTCGAAGCATAATACTTCTCCGCGCTATCCGAGGCATTCATGAATGCGAACAAATAGTCTGCAATATCTTTGTGACTATTTACTTCAACCTGAAATATTATTTCATCACCTAGACTTTTCCAAGGCTGTGGCAATGTTGAGACACCAATTTTTGTTAAAGCTGTATTTAATTTTTCTGGATAATCTTGATAAAATGTTTCGAAGAAAGCCAACCACGACTGTTCTCCATTTTTGTCATTATTTCTTTCTGTATTTTTTGCTTTATATTCAGTGGAACCAATTATATCAACGCTCAAAAATAACTTAACAATGGGAGGAGACACTTATTTTAAACACTCGTTATAGTTGAATTCCCAAATAAGATGCTCTCACATTTATTGCGAGCTTTGATACTTGATATTTTGAACTAAGTTGACTTAAATTCATTTTCGAATAGTCATTTCTAAACTCATCTTCAGGCATTAAGAAGCAAGCAGCAAAATGATTCGCTTCTGCTTCTACTTTATTTGAAACGCCTCGCGCAGCTATTAAGGGCTTTCTTTCGTCCGTGAAAATGTAGTGAAGAAAATAATGGCCAAGTTCATGCGCAATGGTAAAGCGATCTCGGAATTCTAATGTGTAATTCGGAATAAAAATTTGAAACTTAAACTGTTCATGGATTAGAATAGCACCTAATTGTTCATCACCAACTTGCATAATGTTGGAAGGCCCAAGGAAAACTAACTCACCACCAATTTTTTTTACGATAGATTCGATCGATCCACCCACAGAAAATTCCAACTTTTCTGCCACCCATTCAGCAATCTTCTTTATTGCAGATTTCGAGTAGAGAGATTGCTTTGGCTCAAAGTAAGATATATTAGGTTTCTTATATACTCCAAGGACATTTTCTTCTGTTAATTGCTCGAACATTTTATCTTCAGTAATCATTTTTATTAAATTTAACCTATTTACTTCATAACTCTAAAAGACTTTCTATTTTACGAAACGTATAGATAAAATACCGGAATCGGGCATTTCTCAGAAATGCACAAATCCTCCCATTGGGCTTTTGTTTCAGGAACTTGCCACCCTGTGACGACATAATACACAAAGTAGAAAGACATGTAAATTCCTTTATTTACATAGACAAGCCCGTTAGAAAATGGAGACAAACCAATTATTTCTCCCCTCCTGCCCCCACTAATCTGACAGAAAACTCTTCGATAAGGTTTTCCAGAGATTCCTCGGAATTAAGAATAGCATCGGCAAACCGCAAAAGCTCCTCTTTCAATATCTCCTTCTTCTGTTTTTTGCTTAACTCCACATATGTATAGTAATATGTTCCTAGGACAGAAATCATCTAAAACAATTTTATTTAAAAAAAATGTTCTAATTTGTCCTACTTAAGTGACATAATTATTCTCTACTTCTTTTGATTATTTCATGGACTATAAGAGATTTTTCAGTCGATTCTGCAATAAATCTGTTTTGTCGTATATCGAAGAGTTTGTATTTTTCGATATCTCCATCGAAGAATTTTTTGATTAGATAGGGTTCCGCATAATCGTTCACGAAAAACGGACGAATCCATTTGGAACTAAAATATACAATAAATATTTTTTGATTGGGAATCGCTAGGATGGAGTAACTTCCCTTGGAACTTTTTCTGACAGGTTCTTTTTTATTCTAACATTGAATTTCTAGGAATAGTTATGCCAATATTTGTATCGGAAGGCGGTACAAGCGATCTACAGTTTTTCTTGATCATCCTTAGAGAGAATTCCCTGATCCTGGAGAATTTTAATATATTCATCTTCCCCAAGTGTGCATTTTGCAAAATTTACCAAATCAATATTCTTTACAAACTTCAATTGTTTTTTAACCAAATTAAAAAGTTTACCACGATATTGTTTATAGTCGCTTCCATGAGAAATTTTTGTTGAAATTCTTGTCTTCTGACCTTTGTAAAAAAAATCGAAGAAATGATGATCTCCGTCTCTTTTTACAAATCCCTTTTTTTCCAAGGAACTCATCATATCTTTTGTTTCAAAAGAACTCACTGTTAAAATTCAAAGTACTCTTTATATTTCTTTTCACTTTCTATGAATGATTCATGTTTTTCTGCAACAGGAGTTTTTTGAAATTCTGAAATATTTGACAAAATATACTCAGAAAAATTTGCTAGGGCTTTCGCTGCAGTTTCTCCGTGATCATAAAGGTCAAGGTCTTCACATTCAACAAAATATAATCCGTCCTCATAGGTAATATTTACGGATAAAGGTTTCTTAATCCTCCCGATTTTTGGCAAAACTTCTAGTTCATGGTGAAACGATTTCTTAGTAAAACTTATTTCAAACTTACCAATATCTCTCCAAAAAAGCAACCTATTCGTTGATGAGTCAGTAAGCTTATGTAATAAATAACTTTGCACATTTATCTTATAATCGAAATCTTGAGTTGCTCCAAGAATTAAATCAGAAACATTATAATTCAAGTGGTTCAATTTTACATTTTCTGGATAATCAGTAGAAATAAAAAATTCCACCGAATCGGGTCTTCCAACTATCCTAAAATTTTCACCAATTGTTTCTTTCTCTGTAACACCAGCTAAATTTGATCTTTCAATGACTGAAGACATTCTTTATCCTTGTTTTACAGGTGGAGGGAACGCACCAATTCGCACTACCAGTTTCCGAGTTCCAATCACATTATCATTTACAAAAACTTTTAAGGTATAGTCACCTGGTTCCGCAAACTGAAAATTCGAAAAATTCATCGGAATTTCAATAATCCCATCTTCTTCCTTCCCATCGATTTCCCCTTCAACTCTTAACAGTGGTTCTTTTAGTCCAGGCTTATCTAAGATTAGACTAAATTTTACCGCACCCAAAATTCCAGTTAGCGCTAAATATATACCCCAAGGAAACGGTTGCATAGGGAAACTGGGAGAATAGACTCGATCGAATGTTCCTATGATAGCTTTTTTATTTGTTTTTTCTTCGATTATCTTGTCTGCAAAAAGAATTGCGGCAACAGTTGGTTTTACCATTTAAATTAAGCTTCGACAGTCCCCATAATAAGCAAATTAAAATTCATCAAATTTTTGGTTTTTTCCAAAACATTCTAGTGACATAATACAATTATTTTGACAATATCGATCTCTATTCTGATATTTGTCCTTGGATTTGTTCCCGCGAATGAAACGATTCTCAATCATCGGGATTAAATAAACCTACTATTTTTCGATTTCAGTTAATGCAAGTGAACCAACGATTCCTTATTTGAAGCTGAAAAACCCAAGATTATAAACCCGTGCAATCTTGCCGTAATTTACGATAATCACATTTTACAAATACAGAATTTCCTTGTCATCGTGAGGCGTAGATCATTCCATTCGTTGTAGATGAAAATTATTACTGTTGCCTCACTGAAAGGTGGAATCGGAAAAACTACCACTGCCTTATATTTAAGTCAAGCACTGAGAAGCTATGGGAAAAAAATCTTACTTATTGACCTAGATCAAAACAATAATCTTTCTAATTTCATGATTAAGCAGTTCCCAAAAGGGAATGATCTAGATGAAAAAAACATCCTGAATATGCTAAAAGGATATGCAGATATTTCTGAATTTATCTGGAAATCCAAAGACGGGATTGATGTAATCCCGGCCAAAAAAGATATTAAAAATATTGACATCGAATTTGCAACGGACCCTATTCTCGGGTTACGATTCAGAAATGATCTAAAATCTTTAAACTACGATTTCATTTTAATTGATGCACACCCGGCTACTAACACAGGGTTACGATGTGCAATTCTTGCTTCCGATGAAATAATTTGCCCTGTTGAACCTAGTGTTTGGAGCTCGCAAGGAATTGATGATATAGAAATCGAAAGGCAAAATGCGTCCAAAGCAATGAAAAACGAAATCAAATTGAGAGCATTGATTTCCAAATGTACTTTAAAAAAGGCTGAAGAATTAAAACCGATCTTAAAGAAAAAAGGTTACCAAGTTTTCCAAACCGCCATCGTGAATTCCGAAGCTATAAAAGTCTCAAATGATATCAGCGAGTTTTTAAATGAAAAAACCGGGAAGGCATTCCCCATGTTTTTATCTTTAGCTAAGGAAATTTTGAAGTGAGCAAAAAAGAAAAACGACTCAGCGCCTTTGATGAAGTTCGACCTGGTGGAGAGGAACGGAATATTGTCGAATTAGATAAAGATGCTGATCTTATAAAACTCAGGGATCTCCACCGAAGCACAATTGGTGCAGCAATGAATACAATTCGAAATGCAATTCTTACCGGCGAAGAATTGGCTCGAATCAAATCAAACCTTGGCCATGGGAAATTTTTGCCATACATTGAATCAAATAAAGAATTCATCGGCTTCGACAAAAGGATGGCAAGCAATTACATAAGATTTTACGAAAACAGAGAAACTGTAAAGAATGCGAAATCAATTCGTGAAGCATTAAAGCAGATTGCGGATCTAAACAAAAGTGAAAAGGAAATAAACCCGGCAGAAATTCAAAACGATGAACCAAAGGAAATTTACCAAAGATTTAAATCTGGGAATTCCATTAGCTCAAAAGAGAAAAAAATACTCAAAGAGTATTTGATAAGTGAAAAAGAGCGAGTTCTCCTAGCCGCGAAAGCTAAAATCACGCAACTAGAAAAGGACTTAAATAAAATTTGAAAAAGGAAACGCGTTGCCGATTTCAAATTTTTGGTTTCAAAAGCAATTTTTTTCTTGTACTTCTATTTGATTATGACTACTTAGTACATGTCTAGCTTCACTGGATACGAACGATGCGGGAATTCGGAAGCCCGCAAAGTTCAAACTTCCCAAAACACAGTTACCAAAATCCGTCTAGCACCCATCCTAATCCATTATGTCTCATTATGTGCTTGACTTATTATGTCTCTTAAATATACCGTGTACCCGTCTTAACGCCTAAGACTTGCCACTTCCGAAAATTTGGCAATTTAGTGAAGCTGGATCAATCCAATGATCCAAACAAAAAATCAATTTATTACGTGGCCGTAGGCGTGTCCACCTAAGAGGATCATTATGAGGACAGGATTATGGATACCTGTTGAGATCGAAGTATTGCCTTTGAATCTCACAGAAAAAGTATTACTCGCAGAAATAGTCTCCCTCGATAGGGTAGGGGAGTGTTTCGCATCTAACGAACATTTCTCAAAATTAATTGGAGTTAGATCGGACTCGGTTTCAAGAATCATTTCTAAACTTAAAAAAATGGGTTTGGTAAAACAAACTGGTTTCGATGGGAGACGAAGAAAACTAATACCGATTCTTGAGACAAAATCGGTGCAAAAAGAAGATCATATTTTGTCCAAAGTTTTGTCCTCCGCGCCAAAACAGAATATTCCCAAAACCAAAAGCAGGGTAGGCGAAAGTGCCGAGGCAGGCTTTGCAATTTCCAACGTTCCTATAAAGAGAGTACAATCACAGTACAATGTACAAAAGAGCTGGGATGAATTTTTAAAATGGAGTAGGGAAAGGTTATCACCATCAACCTGGGACTTAGTTTCAAAAGCATCTCGACCAGAGGATTTGAAAGGATCCGCTTTTCTCATGTGGAAAAATTGGGCACCATTATGATCGAACTATTTCCACAGTCTGACAATGACCAATTCATTTCTACATCGGATGCAGAAAGGTATTTTGAAAAGCCGTCTGAAATACCTATTTGTCAAAATTGCAATTCCAAAGTTGCATACCACGAATGGGGAGAAGATAGAGTAGAATTTGCATGTCATGGAAATATTTTGCGGTTTCATTTTATAGATGGGAATTTAGCCCGAGTTGAAGAACTTCTTGAATGAGGTTTAAGCGAAAAATCTGTTCTTTACTCCGATTCATTTCGTCTAAGAATTAATCATACTGGTCTTATGGCACTCCAACATGTCTGGTAGAGAAGGAGCAACAGAACGTAAAAATTTGGGTCTGGGTCTTGTTTATATTTATCCTCGGTTTCTTAGCAAAATTAGTTTCTAAACGTAAGATAAAAGAGGTAAAAAAAACTATGGCAAAAACTTTAAATTCTCTAATCGATTCCGTTTCTAATTTCCTCATCTCCTACTCTGCCAGCATTGCAGTTCCTTGAATTTTCCAAAACCAATTGCTAATTTCAATCTCTGAAAACTGCTTGATTCTTCAATCGCAGGGCATACTTGTCTTCAATGGAAAAGATTTTATATTCCGAAATAAAGCTAGTCAAACTCGATGATTTAGTCATCCACAAAGATAACTTCTTTCGAGACGTAGATCGCGAATCACAAAAAGAGTTTGATGCTGATGTTGCCTCTCAAGGTGTACAAGATCCTATAGTTCTCACCAAAGAAAAAAATGCAAACGGCCAATACGAAATTCTAAATGGCGCAAGAAGATACCGTGCTTCCAAAAAAGCAGGCTTCAAAACAATCCCAGCAAAACATGTTCTATCTGAATTAACTGATATCGTTCGTGCTCGTGTCATGGTTGCTCAGAACGGTTTTGCTAAAGACTATACTCCAGAAAACAGAAAACGTGTAATCCTTATTTGGTTTGGGAAAGATGAAGTTCTCCAAGACGATAGGGGAGGGTCCTATGGGAATAAGTTCTCCTCCCGAAAAGAATTCAAAACCCCCATTCGACGTAAGATCATGGATATGTTTGGCTGGCCTCTTGGAACTGTAAATCGGGACCTAAAGGAACTCCGAGACGAACTAAAGAAAGATATGAAGAAACCTCCCAAGGAGTTACCAGAACTGAAAGATGGAGAGATCCGTTATTTCAATAATCGAATCCTTGATTGGTGGGAGGCTGAGAAGCAAAAGAACAAAGTCAAAGAGGATCTTCGCAAAGAGATCGATTCCTACAAAGAGCGATTGAATAAAATTTCAAAGAAACAATCGGAGTTTAAAAAGGATTTTGGGAAAGTCGGTGGGTTTGAACACTACTTGAAATACGCAATTCAAAAGGATCCAGATATCAAGAAACTGAAGGATCTAAAGAAATTTATCGAAGCAAAGGAAGGAGCTCAAGATTAGGCATCTAGATTATTTAGTAGATTCGGATTATACTTGCGAAGATTTTTTCAATGAATTTGTGAGAGAAGTTATCCGTTCTGAAAATGGCAATGGTTTATCTGATTTTAATCTCCAGGATTTAATCGACTTAGCGGAAGAGAGTGGTAGTCAATGCAAAATCGATTTTCTACTTAGCTATTACCCTGAACTCATTTTATAGTCAAAACAGAATTAAATAAATCTTACTATATTCGGAAACTGAGCTGCTATATTCATTTTAAGTAGGACACCCGATTTTGATAAATGAATGAAAGTTTTATCATCGCAAAAAGACTTTATAAAAGGAGCGTATTTAGATGAAAATGATCGATGATCAGGAATAGGTTGAGTATTGAAAGTTTCATCTTGAACTTGCAATAAATCCCAATGAATTAAATATTCTAAACAGTTAAGATATTTTAATATGGCTACGACATCAAGAGCGTACCCATCCTTATTAATAATCTGATCATTCTGAATTCCATACTTGCCGGAAAGGAAGGAGTCAATTATTGAAGAACCTATTTTATGAGAATATCTTGGATTGTTAACATCTCTTTCTAATTTTGAATAAACCTGCATATATTCCAATAAATACGCTTCATTCTTTTGTCTTTTTGAATTTTCAAGCTGAGTCCTCGAAATACGTGTTTGATCCCCAGCTTCCTTATTTGCAATTTTTAATTCTTCGCGGCTAAGTCTTAACTCTTCCCTATTTAAACCTAACTCTTCTCGCTGTAAATGAAGCGTGTATAAGATTGCAAGGAAGGTTAAAAAAGAAAAAATACTGCTTAACGTCCCGCCTACAAAATCACCAAACTGAGCCCAAAGTTCATTATCATCTGTTATAAATGGAAAATTATAATTATAATATCCATATACGAATGCTATAATCAGAAAGCCACTTAGAGCCATTACGGATAAAAATCCTTTGAACCAATCTACTCTCGAAATGAAATTAATCAATTTATTCACTCTTCCCTTCTCTTTTTCGCTTCCTGATCGATATTTGAAGTTGGTATTCCTTCAATAGTCTAATCATATACTTCTGTTGTGAAAGCTCACCGCGATCTTTTTCAAGCAACTCATACGATTCATCATCCAAATCTAAAGTTATTCTAGGCATTGCTTCATTGCAGTAAATCACTGTAAGTGGTCAATGTGTTTTTCGTTGACAGGCAGTATTTTACTGCAATTTGTCCCTTCCCGATGGCACCAAAGAAGAAAATCCCTCGGAAAAAAGCACCTAGCAAACGTGTGACGAAAAATAGTAGGTCAAATTCATGGGAAAATACTAACTCAACAATCTCAGATAACTCGACCGAAAATGCATTACCGAGTCGAGAACCAGAGGAGATTTTTTTAGAGAGTAGGGGAGGGAAAGAATTTGAACCAATTCCCAAAAACAAGGCCGTGGTTCTATATAGAGAATTTCCAGATGTCTCCCCATTTCAAGAATCTGGATTAATTCTTTTCCGAGCCGGGAAATATAAAACGCACATTGGTCCTTTGATTGGGAGAGCTCGGGACTGGTTCGGTTGGAATTACAAACACTGTGAGCCATTTCGAAAGTATGCCGATGAAATTGAGTTGGAGCTCATATCACATATTCGCCAAAATTCCGTTCCCGTGGCCGTCGGATTCTTTCGAATCTTGGAAGAGATAGCTTCAGGTGACTATGACTTTGAAGACAAGATCCAGGCCGGAAAATTAGCCTTCGCCTATTTAGAAAAAACGGGACGGCTTCCTAAGTCCGATGACAAAGAGGAAGAAGACAAAAAGATAGAACAAGCTGTTCAGGCACTTTCAACTGCGCTTGCTGAAAAGTTTGGGAATGACCTTGCGATATGATCCAAATCGAGGAATTGCGTAAGGAATTAAAAAGGTATCCGGCCAAAGTCGCTGAAATTTATCTCAAGCGATTTTTAGAAAAACAAAAAGCACAATCCGGAGAAGGGAATCCCGCCACCTTACGACGAGTAAAGGCCATAGAAAATTTTCGAGTATTTCTCAATACTTATTTTTCTCACTACTTCTCTACTGAGTTTGGGGAACAGCAATTGGAATTGATAGAGGACATACAAGCCTTTGCTGGAAAGAAGGGTAGGGGGCCGATGAAAATAATCCGAGCTCTCTCACGAGGTTTTGGAAAATCAACCATTCTCTCTTTATGCGGTGTCATGTGGTTGGTGCTTAGGCGCGATTGGCATTTCGTAATCATGGTGAGTGCATCACTTACACAGGCCAAAGGATTCTTACAAAAGATTGTCGATGAGTGCGAGGACAACGAACTTCTTATCTCTGACTTTCCTGAACTAAGACCTGCTAAAGATCAAAAGGGGCAGAACGTTGCTTGGAATGATTTGGATATTGTTTTCCGTGGTGGTGCCAGGATCATCGCGAAAGGTTTTCTCAATGCCATTCGTGGAACTCGGTACAGACAATATCGGCCAGACGCTTTGATTGTCGATGATCCGGATGAAGAGAAGGACGTTGAATCAGATTCCCGAATGCAAAAAAAATATCGTTGGTTCGATCGAGCCGCATTGAAGCTCGGTGCTCAGTGGGGTATTGATGTAGTTTTATCTTACACAACTCTTTCACCAAATTGCGTTGGTGAAGTAATCTACAACGACACCAAAAAATATTGGGATTGGAATCGTAAGAAATTCTCTGCAATTGGAACACGTCCAGATGGATCCGAATATTCTACTTGGGAAGCCGGGGCACCTCTCTCGATGCTTGTAAAGGAAAGAGAAGTCGATCCAATCTCTTTCGCAAGAGAAAGGCAGAACGTCATACTCGCAGAGATCGATCAGAAATTCAAAGGTAGAATTCAGGCTTACGAATTTGTTAGGCCGGAATCATTTGAAGGATGGACTCTTGGATTGGCAGTGGATCTTTCTTTGGGAAAGACTCAGAGATCAGATTATTCCGCAATTGTTGGAGTTGGACTTTCCCCGCAAGGAAAGTTTTACGAACTCTATTCGGACATTGCTAGAAGACCTCCAGATCAGATCCAAATTGACCTCGTAAAGGCTCTCAGAGCGTTTCCATGGACAGTTGCGGGTGTTGAGACCAGTGGAGGGCAGGAATACTTCCTGGACGCATTTAAACGGCATTTGGAAGACTGGAATGAACTTTGTGTAAACCCAAATATCGGCCAAGGATTAACACCCGGTGATCGAATCATTGTTCCAATGGTTGGGATCCCAAACACCGGAGATAAGATCAAACGAATTGAAGGTGCATTACAAACAATTGTAGCAACTGGCCTTATGCTACTTAGATCCGATTCTCATTTACTTTTTGAAATGCTAAACGAATTCCCTTACAAGAAACTGGATGGTCCCGACGCATTGGAGATGGCTCATCGATTGATAGTAGAACAAATGGGGAATATGATAAGTATTGTTACCCCTGAACAGTTAGCGAAGGCAAGGGAGCGTGAATCAGGTTTGCGTCAAGAATCTCAAGTTACAATTGGAAAGTCTATTGAGCAGCTACGAAGAGAACAGCTAAGAAGGCGTGGTTATTAAGTTTTTCTTTTGTGTATTTGAAAAAGGAAATCTTTTTCGTTTACGCTAGTGTTCTATGTAAAGGTACTTAAAGAGGTTCTTTATATGGTCCCTAAAAAAGGCTGTATTTTCAATTACAGAGATTTAATTACCCTACTTTTTTCAATGACTGTAAATGGTTTCAGGCGTTAGGTGACATAGTAGTAATTTAAAATCATCCATTTTTTCGATTATAGAATTTCGAATTGGGGATAAAGGCCTTTTTTCTATCACAGACCATAGCGGAATGTTTTCCGCTATGGTCTGTGATATTTCTGTTTTATTAATTCTGAAAAAAAATGCGAAATTCAAAATAATTTGAAATTTCTGAAATAAAATTAATCTGAACTGTTATTAATATAATAGCTTTTTTCTGGCATCAAAATCTAAGCCTTTTTGAATACAAATAAAACTTTTTAGAATATATAAGTTGTACGAAAAAACATTGACCTATGTTTCTGAATTTTAATTTATTATGAAACACGTGTTATTGTAAGTAATGGCTCTGGGGTTCGCTTTGAAATTTTCAAAATTAAAGAATATACTACTATTATCTTTTGCGTTCTTTTCATTTTCAAGTTTTACCTTGATGGATTTTTGGAACGAAAAAATTCCTCAAAATTTACCAATAATCTCGGTTGATCAGTTCGGGAATGCTATTACTACTTTCCCCATTGAGCTGCCTGTTGCCCTAAAAGAAATAGCACCTAATTTGCAACTTTCGTATAATTCGGAATTACCAACTGGGTTATTAGGAAAAGGATGGGATTTAAATCTTAATCATTACATAGAAAGAGATGTTCGCGGATCGTATGATCATGGGATCGAGCGCTTTACATCTACACTAGGTGGAGAGCTAGTCCCCTCGAATACATTAAATATTTATCGAACTAAACCTGAATCATTATTTATATTCAAGAAACTTGACTCGAAAACTTGGCAAGCGAAAGACAAAAACGGGTTGATTTATACATTTGGGGGCAACGATCAGTATCAAACTGAAAATTCATTGTATAGCCAAGATCAGGTCCAAAGATGGTGGCTAACGAGTGTAAAGGACACTTTTGGTGTTGGATATACTGTAACATATGAGAAACCGAATAGCAGTGCAGGTATATTTGTTACAAAAATTGCATACCAAAACAGAGAAATCTCATTCGAATATCGAGACAATAACGATAACGCAAAGAAATATACGAATTTTATTCAATCGCAAGATAACCAATTAATAAGCGAGATTAGAGTAAAAGTAGCTGGAGTAACTGTCCGTTTATATAAATTTGATTATTCTACAAATCTATTAGGAGAAGCACAATTAATTACGATTTCTCGCGAAGAATCAAATAACTTTGGAGATGGCAAATACTTTGATATTCAATTATCCTATAGCCAGAGAACACAATCTGTATATGGATCAAAAGTTGAGAAACGAATTCCAAATCTTTTTGCAGTTTCAAGAGTGCCATTGCAAGATAAATTTGAATGCAACCTAGGTACACTAAACTGTTTGGCATTCAACACGATGGTATGTAATATGCCAAACCCAGCGAGTCTATTGGTCTGCCAGACCGAAAAAGCCAGGTATGGTTTGCTTTGCAGTCAATTTCAGAATACGTGGTGGCTTCCTTGTATGACAGGAACCAGAAGTCCAAATAATCTTCTAACCTTCGGCGATACGGATGGTGATGGAAGCTTGGAAGGAGTTCGACTTGTAGGTAATGAAGATGAAGGTTCGTTCAGAATTGTCACAATTAAAAATCCAACAACAAGTATGGATGAATCCACTGTATCTCCGAATTTGCATGGTATAGGTTATAATAGTTTTTCTACAATGTCTTGGGGGGATGTTGATGGAGATGGAAATGTAGACTTAGCATATTCGAATGGTCAAAATGTATTAGTTACTTTCGCGCGGAATGGCTATTATACTGAACCATATCTGATATCAAATTTAAGTTTGGTTACCCCGCCCGTTGATTTTCTATTTAGTCCTCCTGATTTAACCTGGAAGGGAGGTCTTGTTGATATGGACGGAGACGGACGTTCAGATTATATAAAAAAGATTAATGATACAACGATTTCAATCAGTTACTCACAAGGTACTTCTTTTTCTGGCGAAAATCATATAGACATTGGCCCAATCTTTATAAATGAAAAAATGGGGCAGTTTATCGATTTTGATTCTGACGGAAAGCCTGAGTTTGTACATATTTTAAACGGCGAGGTAGTTATAAGAAAAATATTCTTAAACTCCGGTAATTCCATTGAGTATCGAATGGGTGGAATCTACACGGGCAATGGGAATATTAAAGAGGAAGGATACAACAGATGGCTTGCAGATATCAATAGTGACGGTAGACCAGATTTCTGCGTATTACTACCCAATGGATTATTTTATACTTATTTAAATTTAGGGAAAAGTTTTGCGGAAGGAGTTAATCAAGGTTATCTTTCCGGAATGGTTTACCAGGGAGAAGTTTTTGGAGATGAAATTCTTAAAACTAAAACATTTGCTGATGTGAATGGAGACGGGAAAGTCGACTTACTAGCCTTTGATGGATCGAGAGTAGCTGTCAATTATGGAAACGGACAAGGCTTTGTCAGTGGAGGTACATTGGCAGAAGCTGATTCGTTTTATGGAGCAATGGACTTAAACAAGGATGGAAGAGTAGAACTAATTCATCTAAAGGCTGATAAAAACGCATTTTTACTAAATGTACCTTACTTAAGTTATTACCCTGCCATTCAGGACTATGTTGATGGTACGCGCAGAAGTCAGAATTTTTTTGCGATGCATGCAAGGGGGTTTGATGCTTTTGTTTCCTTATTTAAAGCTCCCAAAACAACAATGTCACCAGGCTTACTTCTAAGTCTCCTTAGCTTATTAGCTCTTTACGATACTCCAGAAGGAGGAAATTTAAGTGTTACTCCGGTAGTTTTGAATAATTCACATGATAAGCTTGTAAAACTATCAGATGGGATGTGGTTTGAAACTGAAATTCGATATAAAAAGACAGAAGAATTTCAAAATGCTATCCAGTTTAATATTGGCTCCTACCCAAAGCTTTCAGTTCCAATATCAAAACAACAGGTTTATGAGATAGTATCGAAAAGTGCAGATAAAGTCATAGTAGATAGGTATGATTATCAAAATTTTAGAATTCACCTTGGTGATTTATTTTCCCGGGCGTATTATGGGTTTGAAAAAGTAATTGAAACTAATCTATTACATAATGTAAGAAAAGAAATAATATATAACCAAGCAGGACCCCAATTTGCCGGTCTAGAAAAATCGATAATGAGTTTTTATTCGGATGGGACACTTGCAAAAAGCCTAACTTATAATTATCAAATCAAAAATCCTTTTGGTGTTGAATTAGTATTACGAAATTCGCAGGTTTCGGAATCCTACATAGACTCTTATCTTTATAAAAAAGAAGAATACGAAGCAGGGTATGACATTTATGGCAATGCTTTGTCTCAAAAAACATTCGTTAATAACATATTGGTAAAAGAAGAAGAATCAAATTTTGATAATAATACTTCATTTGATAACTATTTTATTGGAAGACTTAAAAGAATGAAAAGTTATTCGCAATCTGAATTAGTTTCGGATGAGGAATTTAATTATACCAATAACAATTTGGTTGCTGAAGTTGTGTCATTTACTGGAAGTCCAGACCAATCGAAAGTGACAATGACTTATGACATGCTCGGCAGAAATACGGTAAAAAATATTCCGGGTATCGGTGAAGTGATAACTGAATATGATTCCGATTCCGGAATCAATGTTGTATCGCAAATGAATAGCTTAGGTCATAGAACAGAGAAAAGATATGACTTACTTACAGATTCATTAATTGAAGAAATTTCGCCAAACGGAACAAGTTTAAAAAAAACATATGATCCTTTTCTGAATGAAAAAAGCGAAACACTTCCGGGTGATTCGGAGCCTAGTCTTAAACAAAGTTTCAAATTCATGAAAGATGAGACGAAGCTTCAAGTAATAAAACAGTCTCGTAACTCAGAAGGTGGATATTCGGTCACTACCGAAATAATTAATCATGATGGGAAACCTGAAAGTAAGATCACTCAGCTAAATGAATCATCTAATCTTACAGAACGAATGATATATGATTCTAATGGGCGGCTCTATCGTAAATACAATCCAATCATTTCTGGACTTATGGAAGAAGAGTGGGAAGAGTATAATTATGATAACTTTGACAGGGTTACAAGTGTTATAAATTCGAATGGGGAAAGAATTTCAATATCATATTCTCCAAACCAATTAGTTACGACTACAAACATGTTTTCGGTAACAGGCGAGCTAGTCCAAACGTTGGAAATTGAAAAGAACGTTTTGGGTCAGGAGATCCGACGAACGATGAATGGTTCCACCCATACGATGAGTTATAATCCTAGAGGTGAAGTTAAAACAATTATTGATTCGTTGGGAAATCAAACTAGATATGAATATGATACCAGAGGTCGAAAAATAGGACAAATTGATAAATCGTCTGGTAATATAGAAATGCGATATGATTTGTTGGGGCGAATATCAAAAACGATCAAATCAGACGGAACAATAACCGAATTCACCTATGATAGTTTGTCGAGGATCAAATCACAGGTAACTAACGGAAAAACAATATCTTATCTGTACGACGTTGGGGGTGCTACATCGCAGTCTTATCCAGTCGGAAGATTGACACAGGTTAATGATGGCAGCCTAACAGTATTGATGGATTATGACATGCGAGGTAATGTAATCCGGCAAAAGAAAATGATGGATGATATAACTTTGTTTGTCGAATCAGAGTATGATACCAATAACAATCCTACTCTCACGAGATATCCAGAAGGAACGGTAATTCATTATACTTATGGATCTGGTGGTCATTTGAATCAGATGACTCTGGATTCTGCGGATGGCAACTCAACTAACCAACTTCTGGTGAAATATGAAGGACCATTTCTAGAAAATGATCGCTTTGTAATTAAAAAAATAATAGGAAACGGAGTTGAGTCTACTATTGAAATTGATAAAAAATTCAAAAGGTTAACTGGACTTCGAACTAAACTAGCGGATGGGTTTCTAGAACAAAATTTGAAATATGAGTATGATCCAAGCGGAAATATTAGCAAAATATTAGATAATAACCGAGAAGATAGAACTCAAAATTTTGAATATGATTCTTTGAGCCGTCTTGTAAAGTCTAGTGGGAAATATGGCGAAGAATTATACGAATATTCTGCAGATGGTAACTTACTAAAACGAGGCGATGTAACTTTTAAATATGAAAATTTAAATAAACCTCACTTGGTCACCGAAGCAAAGTCTCCTCAAATAGGAACATTTCATTACTCATATGATTCGAACGGAAATATGGTAAATCGGAATGGAGATGTTCATACTTATGATTCCAATAATTTATTAACAAGCATCACTACCGTTGGAGGCACTTCTATTCGTTACTATTATGACCATTCCGGGAATCGAATCAAAAAAGATGTAGGGAATGGAAAACAGATTAGTTACAATTTATTTGGAGATGCCTTTGAAATCACGAGGGAGGAAGGTATTCCGGAATCTGTTACCATATATCTTAAGGGATTGAAAGGAGAACCACTAGCACAAATAACCATTCCAGACGTTCAATATTTGAGGGATGAAAATTTTAGCTATCTCAATCCTTGGGATAAAATTTTAAGTCTAAATTTATCTATATTCGATTGTTCCAAAATTACAATGGACTGTGAATTATATAGAAAAAATAAATTTGATTCTTTGGTATTAAAACCACTAAGAAAACAGATAACAAATGAAAATATAAGATTTGGAACATTTTCAATCCAATTCGCATTCCTTGGATTTTTATTCATTTTCGTTCGCAATCAAAAACAATCTAACTTTTCCATTTTTGTTTTACCTATTATGCGATATGCAAATGTATTGTTGCTTTTTTCATTTCTTCTCGGTGTTAGCAATTGTGGGTTTTTAGGAATCGGAGGAGATGGAGATGGGAAACCTCTGATATTATTTCCAACACATGTTTCTGATTCCGCAAAGTCTGTCAATGATGAAGGAAACGATTACATCCCCGGGACAGGTGCGATAGTACCTCCTATTTCACCAACAACATCATCTGGTATCTCGTTTCAACACGCAGACCATTTAGGTTCTGTTAGCTTTTTATCGGATTCGAAAGGAAACCCATTGTCTGGAGGTGATTGGACTGGGAGATCTCGAATTGCATATAAGCCCTATGGCTTGATTCATAGAACGGATAGTGGTGGACCGGATATTAGTAAAATCAAATATGCGGGACAAACGGAAGAAAAAGAATCTGGATTATATTATATGAAAGCAAGATATTATGATCCTTTTGTCGGTCGTTTTTTGACGGGAGACCAAAAAGTTTATCCAAAACAAATACATGGCATGAATCGGTATATGTATGCTAATGGGAATCCTATAAACTATCATGATCCTACTGGATATGGAAGACAGTCTCCTTATCTCGGTGCCGCTGTTGTTTATTTACTAAGCTCTGGTATGAATGAAAGCGATAGGTTGCTATTAACAGCATCTGCATTCAGAACATTTAGAGGCAATGAAAGAGGAAAACAAACATACATTGAGAAGACGATAGGTCAAAATGCTTCTCATTTAGGAAAACCTCACATTTCGAAAGCCTTGCAATATGCGCTTGCCGCTTATTATTTGTTACCAGCAGACAATGATTTTGATAGAGTGCGAAATCTTTTTATGGGATTTACAATGGGAAAAAGAGCTGGAGGAACATACAGTGATTTACAAGGGAAAAGAGAAGATAAAATCCATATAGGCAAATCTTGGAAATGGGCATTTGCAGCATTTCTGCTAGTAAAAGATAATCCTAATGCAAATCTATACATAGCCTCTGCTTACTTATCAGGTAAGAATAATGATCATAGAGATAAAAATCCTGAACGGTTTGGAAAATATTGGGATGGTTTTATGAATTATCTAACTTTGAATGACATATTATCTTATGGCGTGGCTATTTATTTTTTTGGTTTAACTGAAGCAGCAGCAGCATATACAATGGCTGAAAGTGGAAGTGTTTTATTTGTACCATTCCCATTTGCAGGAACTTCAATTGTTTGGCTACCAGGACCAATTGGGCTTTTGATTGGAGGATTAGAATGGTATTCAAGGCACAGAGGATGGTACACTGAGTCATGGGGAAGGTAAAATTTATGAATTTTAAGAAATTTAATAATCCTGGACAACTTCAGATTGTTTTAATTCTAGTTTCGTTATTGAATTCATGCTATCAATATCAATTTAAATCGATTACTAATATAAAATTAGAAAAGGAATTCCCTGCAAAATCTAATATAAATGTCATTTTTGGGGATGGATTTTATGTTAGAAATGGTTACAATAAAGCTATGGCCGGAATTAATGCAGAACTTAAAAAATGTAATAATATCGGCAGAGAAGTAAGTGTAGAATTTTTAAAATATAAATTTCTTAATTATAGCTCGAAAGATAAGCTCCCGTTAAATGAAGAAAAGATTGATATGAATTTGATGCTTGATAATTTTTCAGATATTAATGATGAGCTTACGGAAGCTGAATTAATAGCTTTCTCAAAACATCGTAGTGACTTACTATTCAGAATAAAGTTTAGTATGAGTAGATCACTTGCTCCGATATATAAAACATTTTATTATCACGATCCTGGGATTGAATCTGGAATGTCTTTAGGGAAAGAGATTTGCCTCTTACTAACAAAAAAATAATAATTATGTAGCAATTGAAGCATAACTTTAAAAGATATAAACCAATCGGTAATTACTTCCTTAATTCTTTTTTCTCAATATAAGTTGTGCAAGTACGTTGTATTATTAATTAATTCACTTATGAGTTAGTTCTATTTGTTCGAGGCTTTTAAAACTGTATGTGATTATATGAATAAAAAGAGAAAAATCCATTTTAAACGCAAACTATTATTGAATTGTCTGGTCTTTCTATTTTTTGGTGGCATGAATTTGTTTGGAGCAGAAATTGAATTACCTTCTGGCAATAAATATTTAGGAAAAATAATATCAGAAGATGAGAGGTCAATCTTATTCCAATTTCAGGGTAAGGATTATCGTATACCGAAATCTGAACTAACTAAGATTGAAAAAGATAAGTCTGGTGGCGATTTTAGTATTGGACTATCCAGAATTGTTTTACATGATAATAGTCAATTAATAGGCTATCTGATTGAAGAAGACCAAGATCATATTATTTTGCAAACTCAATTAGGTTTTGTTAATATAGATAAATCAAGAATTGAAAAATCAGATTTAAATAGGGAAAAAAATTTCCCACCTCCCAAAAAATATCTGGTCTCTTCCTTGGAATCGCTAAATACATTTGTAGGGTTAGGTTATGGGTTTTACAGGTCTCCAAGTTTAGATATAACACTCAACCAATTGTATTTAAGCCTGGAACCTGCATACTTAGATTGGAAGGGCTATGGAAGGATTGGTTTGCAATTAGATGGTATTTGGGGAGTAAACTCAGATTACAGAATCAATATGTTTAATGGAATCGTTTATTATTACTCTCATTATCAATTTCCACAAAATCCTCTTTTGAATTTTTACGGAAAAGTTGGGTTAGGTGGAAATTATGTTAATACAATTGCAGAAGATAGGAATCGATCAGGTTTAAATCCGCTTGCCATGATTGAGATAGGTTGGCAGGGTTATAAAATTAATGATTTCCAATTACGGCTGGGCATAAATACTTTTTGTGGTTTTGAAACTACCACAACCGTTTGTTTTTCTGGACCTACGATTCAAGGAATGTTGAAGTTTTGAAATTTTTATTAATCATTATTTTTTCTGTTCTTTTTTTAATCCACTGTTACAACTCACCACTTTCTGATACAGAAGCTTTAGAAAAAATAAAGCTCGAAGGATTTGGACTTTCGAATATAGGTGAAACTAGTGCAAATATCTTTGTCCTCTGTTCTGAAAAAACGAATGGACTCATGGCTTTTTCTGAACTTCCCCTCAATGGAGTAGGAGCCTTGCTTGGTGCAGATAATGTGAGGGTAAGTATTAGAGAAGGAAAAGAACACCTCTTCATTGTAGATGGATTAAAACCTAATACAAGATACTATTATCAAGTATACTGCAAGGAACTTGGTGCAGCAACAAGTGGGAATCAATCCTTTGTGACAACATCAAACGACTTTCTAGATAGAATCAACGGACTTCGATCGATTTGGATTTTAGGAGGGATTGGATCCAATTTTGAACCAGTAGGAATGATTGATGTATTTGATCCAATTGAAAATCGATGGTTTGAAAACGTTTCTCAGATACCTACGCCTAGAGCTTTTTCGCAAATAGTATATCATAAAGGATATATTTTTGTAATTGGCGGAGCCACAAAAGTAGGTTCGTCTTGGATACAATCTAGAATTGTCGAAAGATTCGACACAGTCCGAAATGAATGGAAAAGAATGGCTGATATGCCAATCGATTTGCAAGGGGGGATCGGTGTTTCCAATGGTGAAGAAGTCTATCTAATCTCTGGTTCTACAACTATGGATATGACTACTGGAACCATCTTAAACACAGTTTTTCGTTTTAATCCAAGCTTGGGAAGTATGGGACAATGGACTCAATACACATCAAATAATGCAATTTTTCCTAGACTTGATATGGGTGGATGCATCATGAACGGATCTCTCTTTTACAGTGGAGGACGCTTATATTCAGATGGAAATTCATATGCAACTACAGATGTGTATTTGCCATCAGCCAATTCTACTACTACATTAGTCGAAGCATCTATCAACCAAGCTAGGCATGGGGTTGCAACTGTTTGTTATAATCCACAAAGTTCAGATCCTTACCCGAATGATTCTCAAGCTTTTCTAGTTGTAGGAGGAAGTACAGCTTCAAACTTCAATCAACCGGTAACTGCAATAACACCTTCATCCTCTTACGATTACTACCGGACTGGTATTAGTTCAAATATCTTCCAAGCAGGTCCCACACTACCAGCATCTGTTTATTATCCAAGTATCGCAATCGCTTATCAAAATCGAAGAGCGTATGTTATGGGTGGTTCTACAAGTATCAACATTCCTACTGATAATATTTACTCTATTGATTTGGCGAATCCTATAGGCGGGCCTTGGCGATTAGAATCCATAAAAATGCCAAGACCAAGATTTGCTCATAAGGCGGTAATCTTAAGCCGATGAAATTAGTATACTCAATCCTAACCTTATTTATAATTCAATTCTCGCTTTTTTCTGAAAAAGTAGAAGATCCTCTTCAGTTAGCAAAAAGCTTATATAAAGAAAAAAAATTCCAGGAAGCAGAATCGGAAATTTTAAAACGTTCTGAAGTACAGTTTTCAAATCCTGAATATGATTTATTGCAATCGAAAATTTGGATCGAACTTGGAAATCAGAATTATATTCAAAGAAAGTTTAGCACAGCTTATAAGTATTATTCCAAAGCTTATGAGTTTTGGAGCGCAGACCCACTAGTTCAACAACGTTATTATGAACTTAAGAATAAAGATTTAGTAGATGAAGTAGAGATTCCAGAAGTAAAGAAAACGAAAATACCAGTTGCTCTGCCAACAAAAAAAGAAAATCCATCAAATGATGAACCTTTATTTAAGAATGAATTGATCCAATTGAATTTCAAAATTCAAGAATCTGAATTATCACTTTCAAGTAAAATAGAATCAATTAATGAAAAAATAATGTTTCTCATCATTGGGAATATTGTTTTTATGAATTTGTTACTTATTTCTATAGGAGTAGTGATATTCCTTTATTTAAAGCTTAAAAAGTGAGTATTAATAATGAATTGATATGGTTTCGATTCAGGTCTAAGTTTGCAACCATTGAACTGATATTGTTGTGTCGAGTAAGATGCAAGTTTTAATAAATAATTTAAGGAAAAACAATGCCGTTGAAAAATCAGCTGCATCAACAATTGAGAATTTGATAATTCCACTCATCTAGGATCTTTTAAATGGAACTTTTCTTTTCACCTTTAAAATTAAGAATTTTGGCATCTTCAAAATGTTATTAATTTCTTCGAAAGAGTATTATATTGGGTTAGCTGCTTTTATACAACATTAATAAGAGCCCTAGCGATTCCGAATCCTTATTTTAATAGCAATTTCAGTATTTATACTAGAACCTTTACTATCAAAATTAAGCTTTATTGGGAATCCTTCTATTCGAGAGGTGGTTGGCTTTGAAGAGATCTCTGACAGGCATTGTCGTCTTTATTTTGCGAACGCAATCCTTGGAATTTTAGATTTGTATACGAGTAAAGTGTTGAAATACCAGAGGTTATTGTATAGAATTGATTAGTAAAAGTGTCACCCATGTGAGTGATCTAAAGTGTTACCGATGTGCCTTTCTATACACCGACTAGCAAACGTAATGCGACATAATCTATATTATCGGAAGAGGCTCACTGCATCACGTAATAATCTACTCGAAACACTAGTCGTTGCATCATCTTAAAATCTACTCCAAATTAGTTAAGGAAACGATTCACTCATGTGCAGGTGATGTCCATGAAGCAATCGAAGATGGTGCGTTCTATGTTGGTTCAAGTGTTCAAAGAGAAATACCTTTGGGCTTCGAAAAAAGAAAAAAGCCTAATACTCGATCAGTTCGTTGAAGCTACTGGATTCAATCGATCCTATGCCAGAACCGTCCTTAGAAAGAAAAAAGACAATGTTGTCAAACTGAGAGCAAGAAAGAAGCGTATATCAAGCTATGATGATGACGTCAGATTCTATTTAGAGAAGATTTGGGAGATCCTGGATCGAATTTGTGGGAAAAGACTCGTGATGGCAATGCCAGATGTCTTAGCCAAACTCGAACAGTTCAAAGTATTTAAAATTGATAAAATAACCAAGGACAAACTTCTCTCCATCAGTTCTGCTTCAGTGGATCGCTTATTGAAACCTGCCAGGAAAAAACTTGGTCGCAAAGGCACCTCTACGACGAAGCAACCTAAATACCTTATTGATCGGATCCCAATCAAAACGTTTGGCGAATGGAAAAGTTCTCTACCTGGTTTTGTCCAAATCGATCTAGTCGCCCATAATGGTGGAAATGTATTTGGAGGATTTTATTCAACACTTGCAGCAACAGATGTTTGTACGGGATGGACTGTTTGTATACTGGTGAAAGATAAAACTCAATTCCAGATGCTAAAAGCATTAATAAAACTGAAAAAAATATTACCCTTCCCACTTTTAGGAATCCATTCCGATAACGGAGCAGAATTTATTAATCAGACAATTCTAGCTTATGCAGAAAGGAACGATATCCAATTCACTCGCGGAAGACCATACAAAAAGAATGATAACCCACATATTGAACAAAAGAATTACAGCGTTGTAAGAAGGAATACTGGATATTTGCGTATTGAAAATCAAATCCAAGCAGATATTGTCAGATCACTGTACCAAGATTTAAATACTTACAATAATTACTTTCTACCAGTGATGATCTTGAAGGAGAAACATAGGATTGGTTCAAAAGCAATTCGAAAGTATGACGAAGCAAAATCACCTTACCGAAGGATACTGGCTAGAAAAGATATTTCGAAAACGATAAAAGCTTCTATGAAAAAGATTTATGAGAAGTTGAATATTTTTGAATTAAAGAATCAGATCAATCATTGGCAAAACGAATTTGTGAAAATTGCTGCCCCTATTCGTAACCCAATAGACAAAGTGAATGTTAGAAGGAAAAGAGGAATATTACATACAACTCCGAAATGGAGACGAGAAGTGAATTCAGATACAAAGAATCCATTCATCGAGAGACAACGTGTTGAAGAGATGAGACGAGCTGCAGAACAAGTTTGGGTAAAAAGAAAATAGCTTGGAATCTTTTAACTCTCTGTTATATTTGGAGTAGATTTTTATTTGATTCTCCACTTAACATTTCGAGTAGATAAAAGAAGATTCAAGTCGAGAAGCATATTGCTTTATAATAGATAGTATCTCAAATCAAAATAATGCTTCAAAAGTAAATGTATTCGAAGTAGATTACTACTTCACTGGGTGAAAGCATTGAGGATCTATTGTGAACATACAAGCCATAGAAAATAAAATAAAGGAACTTGAGAAAATATTCAAAAGTAGACCAGATCATTATTTTTTTACAGAAAAAGAGATACATTCAGAATTTTATTCATTATTTCAAAAGAATGTTTCAAATGATATAAAACATTCTTTATTTCATACTGAATATCCAACTCCATTTAAGTGTTCGATTGAAGAGAAAAAATTCAGAATACGTCCAAGGAAATCTAATTTTAAGCGCAGCCATATTGATAGTGTTGTAATTAACCCAAAATTTATAGAATGGATTTCGGATAATAATGAAGATTTAGATTATATAAATGGGACACCACAAAACGGATTATTTAATGAATATTTTGGAAGAATAGTTGAACTTTACGGGAATTCTTATCACGAAACTAAACAGAGCATTCTCTTGTATGCAATAGAATTTAAATTCTATAGACATTCATATGTTGGCAATTCCCAGCCAATAAAAGATATCTTGCAAGATCTAAGTAAAATGGAGTCTCTGAAAAAATTTGGCAAAAAATTCCTTGGTGATGAAGACGCATTTGTGTTAAAAACAAAATGCATTGTTATTCTTGGCGGTAATGTGAAGGAAGATTTAATCAATATCCTTACAAAAGAATTCAAAGGGAAAGTTGATTTCATTAAAAAATGAATTCTATTTCTAACAGATGAGCAAAGATACTGAGCCTATTTACAATCGGATAGTTCAAATCGTTTCGAAATTTGATAGAAGATCTTTTGCTATCGCGTTGATTGAACAAATACGTCTTTTGGAAGAAGATCGGATCCCAATCGAGAAGATGCAGATTTGGAATCTATTGTTTCTTCTAAAAATTTGTGTAGTTCATGGTGGATTCAACCCTAGAAAGCAAATTAAGTTCATGGATATTCTAAATCTCCATAATCTTTGCTTGGAGCTAAATAGCTTTGTTCCCGCTTATGAAAGTGAATCAAACAAACAAATACTAAATAAGATAATGCGAAGATTTGCTTTCCAGCAATTTGGATGCCAACAAGAATTAAGTCTTCCTGAAATAGAAAGAACAATAAAGTTGTTAAAATTATCTGAACGTACTCTTGAGAAGAATTTTTCAAATGATGTGAATTTCTCTTACAAGGATTTTCTCAAATACGTTATTATAATTTATGCATGGCATCAAACACACCTGGATATTCCAATATTGGATATTTCAGACATCAAAGTGGCGATTGAAGATAAGGAAATATTTGATCAAATTACTTCTTACCTATCAAGAGATATTAGTTACATTCAGAAGGATATACTTCAGGATGCAAAGGCAAGAAGTAAGCGACTAGAAATATTCGACCAATCAATATTATACAAGTACCCCATATGGGAAATTAAAGGTGCAAAATATTTGATAAGCAAACACCTTTTTGAAAAAGCAATGACACGGCTACCAATAGAAAAGGCATTTATCAAGAACCCCGCCGGAATTTCGAAAGCCTTTGAAACCTATACCCACTCTCTATTGAAAAGAAAATTCAATTCATTTTTGAATGAAAAAGAAATAGAAAAGAGATACCAATTAAAGGAAGGTCAAAAGAAAGCCGATTTCCTTGTGTTTGAATCTCTTGGGAAAGTAACAATTGAATGTAAAGCGATTTATGCGCCGAAGCTTTCGAAAGTTGACCTTAAGTTAGAGATTTTAATAAGTTCATATAAAGAGAGTATTTTAAAAGGTTTAGTTCAAAGTATAGAAACGCATTTTTATCTCGATACAGTAATTTTTAAAAACAACTTCATGCTAATAGTTACATTAGATGATCTAAACTTCAGTTGGTTTGAAGAAGTTTATGATGAATTTATAAGAGAAGGTCTAGAAAGAAATTACCCAGGTTTCGAAGAGAAAATAAACAATTTTAACTTAAGTCATATCTTTATATTGCCAATTTCTACTTTTGAATCAATTATTTACTATATTTGCAAAGAGAATATAGAGTTTGCCTCTCTATTACTGAAATTAATCAAATATAGAGAAGAAGTTGGAGATTCTAACTATTTCGACTTTGCTGATTTGTTTGATAGCTTCATGAAAAAAGAGCATGGTGAAAACTACAAAATAGAATATGAGAAAAATGAAACAGAATTACTTTTCGAAGAAATTAGGAATAGCTTAACGCAGGCATTGTCTCATAGGAAATAAGAAACAGCTCTTAGGTTCAATCAAATTGAGTATTCAAATCGTTTTCAAACGAATTTAAAAACCCCTTAAAACCCTACTTTCAATGTTAAAAAACGATTGCAATGATTGAGAACTATATTTCTTGTCACTTCCCATGCCGAGACCACGTGGGAAAAATTATGAGAAGAATCTATTCTATCGAACTCCACCAGAGTTAAGAGAGAAGGTTGTTCAAGGTAAGGCTAAAGCAGTCGAGGAACCCTCTTCCGATCCGAGGACCATGACTGTGGAGGAGTTTAGGAAATCCTTTTTTTATTCACCTGCAAAATCAACAGTTAAGCAGGCAGTTGAATTAAATAATCGAATGTTTAATTTGCTGGAAACAGCAAAGGACAAAAAGAATCCAATTTATTCAGATGATATGGTGGTCCCTGTCCAGCAAGGGATCCGAGTTCGTCCGATATATCGTATACCTCTCGAGGATCTAAGGAATATATCTTATGCATCTTCACTGATAGGCGCAATTCACCAAATCATGGCTGATGATGTATCAATGTATGCGAAAATTGGAGAGGATCCAGGATTCGAGTTTATTCTAAAGCAAAAGAACATATCCGCAACAGATTTGCAAAGGCAAGAGATGGTCAGTTTCGCAAATCGTGTTTTCCTAATGGGAGACAAATCACAAGCAGATTGGAGAGAGCGTGAACGACTCGGAGAAGTCCTTGAAATGGCTACTAGGGACACTCTTGCAATAGATGCCGTTGCATATTTGAGAACTTTTAATCGAGCAGGAGAGATTTGTGACGTTCGTTATTTGGATCCCGCGACTATTTTCCGTGTGGATCCAAGGAAAGGATACAAAGGTGATAAAAATATCACTCACGTTCAAATCGTACACAATACAGTCACTGAGACTTATGAATCAGGACGAATTGTTTACCGTCATAAAAATAACCTTTCTGATATTCGAATGCGTGGGTTTGGTTATTCGCCTATCGAGTCTTGTTTGGTTGAGATCATGTCCCTACTCTTTACTATAAAACATAATGCAGACAGATTCAACTCTAGGAATCCACCAAAGGCTATTATTTCTTCAAAAAACGCAATTCCTAAAGCTGATCAAGAGCGAATTGAACTCATTTGGGAAAATGCCTTTTATGGACCGAGAGAGGGTTTCAAAATCCCAATGATGTTTGGGGCTGGAGAAATTCAGGTACATAACTTGGATGTGTCGGATGATTTTGAATTCGATAAAATGCTCCAAATGGTTTCTTCATTTATTATTGCAAGACACGGAATTGATCCTGCACAACTCGGACTTAGACTTAATCAATCACAATCATTAGCAGAGCCTTCCATGGATGGAAGACAGCATTTTTCCAGAGATCGAGCTCATGGATCTATCATGAGTTTTCATCAAGATTGTCTCAATGAAGTTTTCGATCCGAGTGATGAAAGCCCAATCGCATTGAATTTCATCGGAGTGAAAACAGAGCAAGAGGACAAAAAAGCAGACCTCGAAGACAAACAATTCAAAGTTAGTCGGTCACTTGATGAAATACGTAAAGCAAATGATTTACCTACCATGAAAGAGGAAGCGGAAGATTATGTAGCTCGCGGAATCATAACGGTAGAGCAGGGAAAGAAACTGGCACGTCTTGGCCTCTTACGTGGAAATCAATATTTCAGTCAGGAGTTTGGGAAAGTCTTCGCAGACGAGGAACAAGCGCAAGGTGGTATTGAGGAAGAACATTCTCCAGTTGCAAGCGGTAACCAGGTAGAATTGCCTTGGGGTGAAGAAGACTTTCTACCGAATGAGTAGTTAATTTAAAAATTTAGAAGGACAAAACATGGAAAATCAAAAAGAAACAACCGAACAAGTGGCCGTGGAAGAAACACCGGAGCCAATCACTGAAGGAGTAATTGAAAACTCAGAGAACAAACGATCGCTTCTGGAAGAAGGCGGAGATACTGTTTCTGGTGATGGAACGGGGACTACACTTCCAGAATTCGATCAGGAAAAACCTTCTAATCTGAAAGAGGCGGAAGGAATTAATCCACCTCCTGAAGTGGAAGATGAAAATCAGGGAACGGAAGATCAAGGGATTGGCTTCATTCAAGGGGAAATTGATCACCTAAGTGAGCAAGAGAAAACGGATTTGGGATATACGATTTCCGATATACTTGCTTCCCCTAACCAGACACAGCCGATAATCGTTTCTATGATTATTAGTGCAATTTTGGATAAAGTAGGAAGTGTGAATCCAGATGCAACTGAGGCTCTAGGCCAATTATCAAATAGAATTGTAGAACTCGCGGCAACTCAAGACTATCTTACACTTGTATCCGAATTTGAAGGTGTTGTTTCTAGTGGATTGCCAAATGCTACAAAGTTGTCTTTATTCTCACAGCAGTTAGATCAATTTGCAAAACGATTGGGGTAAAGAGTCCCCCTTTTTGCGAAGCAAAGCAGGAAGGGAATTTCAGTTACTTGTTGGGGATCGGCTCAAGTGGATAGAGTATGTCGTACTTGGACCTGACTCCCCTACTATGTACGCATCGAAACTTTATTTCAAAAAGGGTGTAATGAAATGGGGGAAGAATCTCTTTTCCAGAATGTTTCCTTCAATTACAGCGAAAACGCTGCCACAAAAAATACGGCCAGCTATTATAAATATTGGGAAAGATACTGTTCTTGATGATATGCCGGATCCTCCAGACCAGGACTTCGATGAATGGCTGTTTGATTATTTGGAAAAAGATTGGAATCCTACTTTCAAAGAAATCGGCGAAACTGGAACATTGCTCGGATACCTTTCAGGTTATTTAACCGGTGAGCTGAAACTACCATTGGAAACTGTTACTGAAATGGGGATTCAAGACTATGACAAAGCATTTAAGTATAAGCTTGGTTTTGGCATAGACGAAGTTTTTGAAAAGGGAAAAGTAGTTTCGAAAAAAGAAATTTCAAGGCTCGCAGAAGAATATGCAAAGGAACATGGAGCGGAATGGCTTGCGATTTACAAACGAGATGACCAGGGTGAAATAATCTATGGTGAAGATGGTCAACCTGAGAGAAGTGGAAAGCCTTATGAGTATCTAACACAAATGTGGCGTGATATGATAGTTACGGCAATTCAAGAAGGGAAGACACTTGAACAAATGCAAAGTGATTTTGCTTATCCTGACTTATTGGATCTTGTTGAAAAAGGTACTATTTCATCGGAAACTTATCTTGAATTACTCAATGGTAAGGAATCCGAATTGCTGCAATTGCGATTGAATAGAAATTTTCGACGATTTGCCTGGACAGAGGCAAGTATCGCGTTCAATGCTGGAAGGATCCGCGCGATGAGTGAATTGGGAATCGATTATGGAGTATTCCGAAAAGGGCAAAGAGTGATGTAATGACTGATCATTATAAAGACCATTTAGAATTTCTTAGACGTGTTCTTATAAAAAAGTTTGAAGATGCAAATAAGCGTCACGCAACATGGGACGATATTACACCGATCGAGGATCCTTGGGAAAAGAAGTATTGGCTCATGCTTAAAGATATTTTGGATCGAGTTGATAGTTATATCAAATCCACTCCACCAAAACGTTCAGGTAGAGAAGTCGTTCTCGATGCAATGGCCTTCTCTGAGATGATAGAATTTTTAGATCCCAAAAGTGCAGTATCTAAATACAGAAATGAAATGGACACGGATGAGTTTGAAACTCTCGGAATAGTCTTGCTCTCTGTGAGGAAAGCTGGAGAAGAAATCTATCTCGATGTATCTGGATCAACATTCAATCAGGAACAAAAACTCGCAGTAATAGAATCCGCAAAAGAGGTAATCGAGCGGAATGGTGGGAAATATAACTAATGGCAAAGCAATATCTTTCTGGTGGCGGGAATCCATTTGGAGTTACCCCTGCGCCTTCAGTATTTAATCCTAATCCACCCGATGATCTAATTAGTAGGCAAGGCGAGCCTGCAATTTGGATTCGCGCAATTCCCACAATAGGAGATCTAGACGAAACAAAAATGGCGATTCCTGGAAGTGATTCTCAATTGTATCGGATCGAACGATATCGAAGGATGCCAACGGAAACTTTAAATCCGATGTTTTATGATGGCAATGTTGTTCAAACGAAATATGGACCAATATCCAAAATCAGATCACTGAAAGTGTTTCGGAATGAAGATTTCGGAGGAAATTTTAATCTATCAATTGAGAGTTTTGAGCACAATAGAATTAAGCTAAAACCAAATATCGAATTCCAGGAATATTATCAATTGGATTGCGATTATGATATCGAATCATTTACAAAATTTGAAAATGTTTCATTTATTCAAGAAGACGATGGGTTTTTGCTCCATCCAGTTCAAGAAGATATCATCGTGATCGTCGATTCTGTTTGGAGAGAACGTTTCGACAAATCAGGTTACGATGAGATTGGATTTAAATATGATTTTACCAAAATCTCATGTGAGACAGTGGCAGAGGCTGGCCGAAGGTATTTATTAAACTACGTGACATTTTCTCCAATTAAAATTGGTTATAAAACGATCGATACTAAGGATGTTCGATTGGCAGAGAAATTGATAGATGTCCAATCAGGCGATATTGATATCGTTGTTGGTTCTGGATTAAACCTTTCAAAAGATGACATACTGATTCCATTGCGTTCTCTTCGGACAGAGAAAGAAATCCTACAAAAAGATAAGGACGGACGTTACCCTGTCAAATACAGCCCACTTCGGGAGATTGTGGCAGTCTATACCGATTCTATCGAGTATGAAGACTTTTGGATAGAAGACAGTAGATATGTTCGCATCAATGCCGGTACTCTTCCAGAAAGAATAGTTTGTGTGTACCAATATAATCCTAGATATACGATTATGCCAGATACAACGGCCTCAGCTCTGGCAGAACGTATCCAACCGAGAAAATTTATTGGGAGGATTAATCAGACAAGGCTTGATCTTGGTAGAATCTTCCGCGAATCAATTTATCGTTCGGTGGCGACTGACTGAAACCGAAAAAAGCTTGAATTCTCGCATGGGGGATGCCCTTGTCACTTCCCATGTCAAACTCTGCTCAAATATCATCTTAGGTTTCATTAAAGGTAAAAAATATGGTGCGACCGTTTAAAGGTTTTCTATTCCAAAATCCCGACGAAAATGCAAACAGACACCTTTTGGAAAGACTGTATGCTACAGAAATTCCAGGTGAAATCGATCCATCGATTCCAAAAACCGGTGGGTGGGGAGCCATTGTAACCCCCGATGAAATACGATATTCTTTGATGTCAGGTAACGGTCGATTGGTGACAGTTGATGGATCATATATCACAGACGAAAATTTAAAAGGATTCGTAGATCAGGTTACACTTGCGATTTCTGAGGAGTTGGAGCACGAAATCTATCCGACAATCTATAGGCATAGACCAAAAGGGAACCTCCCAAGGTTAATCGAGCCTCATGCAAAGTGGTATGATGCTCACGATTATCAGAATTCCGATCTTGGTAATAATTTCTTTGTAGAATTGCGAAAAAAACCACTTCAAAGACTAATTACTTGGCAATTCGTTAATCCAATTGGCCGGGACATGAACAATGAACCGACAACCACAATCGTTGATTTCCAAAAGAGAGCGAGAATAGTATATGACCAAGGAATTTTACGTTCTATTGGGATTCTTGGATCTAATGTCTCCTTTTCTGGTAACGCAGCGCTTCGATCGCAAAGAGTTTTTCAAGGGATGAGCCCAACGAAAATTCCAACTACTCACTATATTGATTTTATCTCTGGGTATGATTCTGCGTATCGAGTTCCAGCGGAATTAAGAGAGGTTATTGGTCTTGTAACAGCCATTAAAGTAATGTCGATCTATGGTGATGGACGCGCTGCTGCCGTTGCAAGTTTTTCAGTTGGGGTAGGTGTTCTACATGAATCTGTCAGCACAACTCAGTCTGCGACGAGCTCGATGTATGGAGCCCGAATCTTAGAGTTGACTAACTATCTCAAGGCATGGTACGAAAAAAACATGAGTCGATATAGGTCCATGAGAGTCGCGATACTTTAGTTATTGCAGTTGGATACCTAAATCTCACACTGGGATTTAGGAACGGACAAGGCTTTGGAACGGTTTCAATCCGTGATGGGTGGCGAGTGGTTCCTTTCGCAAGGTGGCGGAAAATACAAACGCAAACAATCCAGGCGTTCGGGGATTTTCAGGGGACTGAAACCAAGTGAACCGCATAGTTAATGTCCTGGACAACAACACCCAATGCAGGTGAAAATCCTGCTCTTGCGGAAATTATTAAAAAAAGGTCAAGTGACGTGAGTAATAAATTTCAACAAAAAAGAGCCAAACAAGTTATAGGGAAAGAGCGAGTAGAGTTACTCACATTTACGCATAGATTCTATCTTCATTACATGAATCCTATCCATCGATGGGTTGTACTTGCATTGTTCAAATTATCTGTGAAAGCAAATCTAAGAAAGAAGCCGAGACTTTCTGATTTTTTACAGTTTCTTTCTCAGTTTATCCAGGCATTTGCGGGATATTCTGTTACTCATGTTTCGAATGTTCCTCCGAAAATTGATATTTACTCAATGGGAACAAGAATTGGCCTCGCAAATTTTTTCTGGAAAAGGCGATGGCTGTTAATGTGTAAAATATTCCTTTTGGGAAAAGATCCAGATTATATCGATTCTATGAAGCGGTTAATTGTCTCAAATTATCGAGAAGGTCTGAATTTGCCTGAGCCAACTGCAAGCGCAGTAAGTCGGGATTCGGTTCGACAGGTTTTGCCCTTGAAGCAGGCGTAAGAATTTTATAAATATCGCGGTGTCTTGTATAGATACCGTTGATAATACCCATTGTAAGTTTCTTTTGAGCATGTGTTAGATAGATTGATTTAGTTCGGATATCTCTAAGCGTTCTCACTTCTGATAAAAAAATTCTTATCTTTCCTTGAGAAAACAATTCAAGTAATCTATCGATTGATGCGTGAATTATAATGAATTCCGCCGTTGGAATATTTGGATCAAAACTCTCTTCTTCTTGTGCCACAATAATCCGATAATACGAGACATAAAAAAACATTCAAGCCTTTCATTTTTTTCTTGCAAATTGCAGGTAATTCGTCCCTTGTCACTCCCTAATCAAATACCTGCTCCGCTTATGCGAGGTAAAATGTTAGCAAATATAGATCAGAAAATCAACCAAGCTCAAGGAGATGCTAGTAAAGAACTAGTTGTCACCTCTATCGAGAAGTCCTCTTTGTCGGTCAAAATTGGATCTAAACCTTTCTATGTTCGAGAAAGTGATACAGGTAGAAAGTTTTATTGGAACGGCCTCAAGTTTGTCGACCTAACAAATGATCCTGGTATTCGCGCATGTAATACGTTGCGAGTCGCGGCTAATGTCGCTGATGCGGAAACCGTTGGAATTGGTGCAAGAACATATGAATTTGATCGTGCTGCTGACGGAGTTGTGTCTGGGAACATAGCTGTAAAAGGTCATGCGGATGATACACCTGGGAATGCAATTGCTGCACTTGTTGATGTTATAAATTCAGATCCAATTTCTGAAGTTACGGCCATTAAAATTTCTGCCAATGAAATGTTTGTATACCACAAAGTACCTGGTAACAAGACTACTCCCACTACAGAAACTCTCTTGGGAGCAAATAACGGATGGGCCGCTGCAACATTACTCAATGGACGTGAGCCAGGAAGTCAGGCATATTCAGTGATCCGGCGCGTTCCTACTGCGGTTGAAGTCGCTTTAGGTGTAATGCATTTCTATTTCGATTTCGCTCCTACATTGGCCGACATTCGAGTCGTTGCAACAGCGACTCCAGGTGTTCCTTTAGCCTGGGACGGTGCAGTAACAATTACTGGGAATAGACTCACGATTGACAACTCTGGCTCAGTCGATTGGTCAACTACGAACACAATCGTTCTTACGGTGGCAAAATAACGTGAGAAAATTTCTAGCAGCACAGGATATTGCAAGAGCTCCGTATGCAAATCATTTTACGGAGCTCCACGATGCCAATGTTGTAAATTTGAATGATCAGCAAAAAATCTATGTAATCACTGAAGTGCGCTCTGGTGGTGCTTGGACCTGTGAATATACCAATTCATCTGCTGATGGTGAGGTCTATACCCGAAATGGTAGTGGGATCCAAACGTTTTTTCCGAAAGCATTCGTAGGTGAGAATTTGAAATTCACGGGAGTTACGGAAGTATCTGGATTTTTTATTCCTGCAGGTAAAGTATTTTAAATGGCTGCAATCCAAATTAAATCACAAGTCGCATTGGTAGAGGATTCAGGTGTACAAGTAGTATTGCCAGAAATGATAACTCAAAACGAATTCACCAAAGGTGCGCTTAGTGAGGCTATCATTATAGAAAATTCAGTTTCCGATACCATGGTTACTCCAATTGCAGTCTCGCTCGAATCTTATCCAAATACTACATGCATTGTATTGAAAGCAGAGTATGCCGAAAATGACTTCCCAAACGGAATCAAGGCAGGTGATAGAGCAAAATTCCAATTCAGATTCGATTCTGGGAATTGGTTTGAAGCCTATTCAGTGATTCTCGAAGGATACAAACCAAATTCTCCAGAGATACAAATTCGAGCACAAGGTACTGCAAAAATTCTAGTAAAGAGGACTGTCAGTGCAACAGAATAAACCGTATTGTTTTTTAAAATCTGCAACCGTTGAACAAGCCGAAATTGAAGGTAAGTTCATAAACATGCTTCTTAAAGTATCGACAGAGAAGCGTGACAAAGAAGGTGATATGTTCCTGAAAGGAGCATGGACCCACAAAGAGGATGTTGAATACTTCCAAAAGAAAGGTGTGATCGATTGGAATCACTTATCTCAAACATCTAAATTCGCAAAGTCAAATAATCCCAAAGAAAAAGCTGATAATGAATTGGTTAGCGCAGAAGCAATCCTTGGTGTTCCAAGCGGGCGCGGCCTGTTTCTTGGCGATGATGGATTATATTGTGAAGCTCGAATTAATGCAGAAAATAAATACATCAAACCATTTGTTCCTTTACTCAAAGCTGGATTTTCTGGATTGGAAGTTTCTGCTGCTGGTGGTGCATACCGTCCAAGTCCAGAAACAATTTCCAAATATGGAGAAAAGACTTGGGATCGAGCAAGGCTTACTCATATAGCCATTTGCCCTCCAGGTGAGGCAATCAATGACGAAACCCAAGCATTACTCTTAAAGTCTCATCTCGCATCTGAACTAGGATGGAAGGAAGAAGAAGAGCCTTTACCAACCAAGTTTAATATTGATCCAGTCGGTTCAGTGTTAGAATTCATTTCTTCTTCTCCTGATTACAATCAGTGGGTTGCAAACAGACTAGTTGGTGCAATCGATTCTGGTCTTCTCCAAAAGGATTACCAAGCGATTTTTGAATTTGTTAAAAATCATGGTCTATCGGTAGAGAAGGCAAAACAATACGCAATTAAACTACTACAGGCTATGGAGGTCTGAAATGAATAAGGATTGGCAGAAACAGTTTATGGGGCTTGTCTCCTCGTTTACCAAATCCAGTACAGGAGCAGAGGATACACAGCCACCTCCTAGTGCTGAAGATGGTGGAACGGGAGCAGGCAAAGGAATCTCTGATGAATTTTTAGATAAATTGAAGTCAGCGATTGAATCAGGTGAGGTTGCAGTCGAAGAATCGGCTATCAAGGCTTACTGTAAAACAAATGGAATTTCTGAAGAAGACAGCGCGGAAATTTGGGGAATTATCTCTGAAGGGTTGAGTGATGAAGGTGGTGAAGAACCTGCACCTGAGCCAGATCCTGGAAGTGATATCCAGAAAGGTGGGAACAAGGCGATGGACCCAGACTTTGTGGCTTTTGCAAAATCAACAGCAATGGCTGTTAAAAGCGCAGAAACGCATGAAATGGCGATCGCTTCCTTAATCGAAGAGAATGCTGTATTTGCAAAAGAAAATCAAGAAATCAAAAAGGAAATCGCATTCTTAAAGTCAGAACTCGGGAAAGTATTAAAACAACCGGTAGATACAAAGAAACCGGTTCTTGATACTTCCGGGATCCCTGCACAATATGGAAGAGCTGAAATTATCCAGCTTATTTCCAAAGGTGTCCAGGATAAAAAATTAGCTCTCGGTGACTTGCAGACGTTCAAATCGTCCGGACGTCAAACTGAGGCTGTTGTGGAATTTTTAAAAAGTTCATCCAAAGGGGGAAACTAATGAAACTCAACTTAAAATTCACTTTGATTGGTGTTGTTTCAACAATTCTCTTCTGCATTGGCCTCCTCCATCTTGGAGGCACTGAGACTGTTATGCTCGGGTTATTAACCCCGTCATTCGGTTCGCTAGAAGAAATCAGAAACTTCATGAAGTCATTTAACGCAAATAGCGACGGTATTACCGACGTTACTGCTCTCACAAATGGTGCTGCGACAACTATGCACAATTTGGACGAAGAGATGGTTCTCTTAGCACAGGATTCAGACGAATATAACTTCTTGAATACTATGTTCTATCGAGATACAAAATCGACTCTAAACGTGTTTGGTCAAATTCTCGATTGGGGTGGCAATGGCGATTTCTCTTTCGTAGGTGAAGTTGACGACGCAGAATTCAAAGATGTTTCCATCAAGAGAATCTCAAAAACGGTTTCTTTCCTCGCGGAAGGATATGCAGTATCTAAGGTTTTGGACATCCAAGACACAGGTTCTTATGATCCAGAAGCGATCCAAGTTCAAGGTGCGATTAACCGAATTATGCAAACTCTTGCTTATGGTGCATGGTATGCTGAGAAGGCTATCAATCCACTTGAATTCGATGGTTTTGTAACTGAACTTAAGAATGCTGGCCAAGTTTATGATGCACGCGGTGGTTTTCCGGAAATTAAAATCATCAAAGAATTGGCTGTGAATATCAGAACAAACTTCGGTATGGTAAACGAATTTTGGCTCCATGATGGTGTTAAAAACGTATTGGATACATACTACACTGAATCTAAAGAATTTTTTACCCAACCGAATAACGGATCTATGGCAGACATTGGATACAATATCCCAGGTTTAGTTGGTGCTCCACTTAAAGATAAGAGGCTGGAATTTAAAACTGATCTTTGGATGAACCGTCATCTAGTTGAATTGCCAACTTATAGAGATGCCAATGGTAACAAAGTATCTGGGAAAACAAATTCTCTAGCTCCTGATGCACCGAGCATTGCGTTAGCAGTATCCGGTGGCCCAGTTTTGGGTTCTGAGTGGCTTCCGAAAGATACCAAAAATTCTTCTGGTGTTGATGCTGGAGTAAGTTATCGAGTGGTTGCTTGTAACAAATCTGGACGTTCTGCTCCAAGTGCGATTGTAACCTCTGGTGCAATGAGCGCAGGTAAATCAATCACAGTAACAATTACACCTGCTGGAAGTGGGAATGCGGCTACTTATTTCCAAATTTTCCGTGAGACATCACCTGGTTCTGGAGACTTCCGATTGACAGAAAGAATCGTGAAATCTGCAAACCCTACTACCGTGTATGTTGATCTCAATGCTTGGCGTCCAGGTTGCACTGAAGGTGTTGTGGGTGATTTCAATTCAAGATCTGCTCTCGACCAGAAGCGAACCTACCAAATGTTGCGTATGTTGCCTTTGTTACAAACCAAGTTCTCACCGAACGCAGTTTATCAAAGAAAACTAGCGGGTATGGTTGAATGGTATGGTGGTCTTGCGGTTTTACAACCAAAGAGATTCTATTTAATTAAGAACTTACCTACTACACTCGTATAGGTTTGAAATTATAAGGCAGGACTAAACATCCTGCCTTTGCAATATAAAATGCTCACTGCAAATAGCCAAGGTAATACAGACATAGGAAATTTGACGGGGGGAGCAGCGCTTCAGAAAGATCCTTTTTCCAAATCTATCCGAGGCAGAAACTTCAAAGAATATATAAAATCACTCAAGGGAAAATTTTTCCAAAAATCTCGTCTTAAAATTTCAAAAGAAGATTATAATTCCAATCCTACTCATTCTCAAAAACAAGCAGGGAACTATAAAAAAGCTCACGTCAAAGTTCAAGGATTCGATATTTCCATCGAAAATCCCAAGGGAACGTATAGATGTGGAAAAGATTCCAATGGCAAAGAATGGAAAAATAAAATGGTTCACCATTATGGCTATTTCAAAAGGACTCTTGGAAAAGACGGTGATCATATCGATTGCTTTATTGGTCCAAACATAAAATCGGAACTAGTTTTCATAATCAATCAAATCAAGCCTTCATCCGGAATTTTCGATGAGCATAAAGTCATGCTTGGATTTGATTCTTTGGAAGAAGCAAAAGAAGGATATTTAGCAAACTATACTCCTGGTTGGAAAGGATTAGGCGATATCCAGTCCATGACTGTGGATCAATTTAGAATATGGTTAGAGAAAGCTGATACCACCAAGAAAGCAAAAGCAGTGATTATTAAATCCTCTTTAAAAAACTTTTTCGTAAAAAGTAATAAAGCCCAAGTAGGTGAAACTCGTACTTGGTCCGATGGGAAGCAACATCGTAAAACCGACAATGGATGGGTAGAAGTATCCGGTAATAAGCAGACTTCTACTCCTTCCCAAGACTCAAATGATAAACGAAAATCAAATGTAGATTCAAATTCTGGTCAAAATAAAACTTACGAACAGAAAGCTATTGAGGCACTTGAAAGATGGAAGGAGTTCGAGCAACTTGCGAAAGAGAGAAACAAACAGAGAATTTCTAAAATGAAGCCAGAGGAGAGAAACGAAGCATTTGATATTAAAAATGCCGAACCAGGTGATATCGTTAGGATTGAGAGACCAATAGATGGGCGCGTAAATCGAGGCCACCTTGCGAAAGTTTTGGATAAAATTGATGGTCATCTAAAAGTTATGCTCCCTTCAGGAAGTATTTTTCTATTTTTGGCCGCAGATCTAGCTTTTGCAAAATCAAGTAAAAAGCATTTCATTGATAAATTGTTCCCCTTCATTAAAGGAAAACTCGCTCAGGTTGGGGAAATTAGAACATGGTCTGATGGGAATAAATATCGGAAAGAATCAAATGGATGGCGAATGATTGGTGAGAGCGAGAACAAGGCTGCACATCAAACAACTTCAAAAAAAGCAGGTATGTCCAAAGAAGAGCATTCGCAAGCTACTGAAAAAGCCATGCAAAATGGGATTAAAATTCCTGTAAAAGTTTTACGAGAATACCCCACCCTTCTTGAAAAATATCCAAAATATAAGGAAAGAGTGAGTGCTATTGATTCTCTTTCTAAAGGGATGAAGAAAGGAGAGAAAATTGGTAATCAGTTGGAGAAGACCGCAAATACATTAAAACAAGGGAAAATTCCCGATGCAATCAAATCCATCGATTTAATCAAAACCAATCAGAATAGTTCCGAAAAAACCGGTAAAGCCAAAATCCAAGCTTCTGAAAAATTGAATAACCTAATGTCCTCCAAAGGTCAACTTAAAGGAGCAGTTAAAAAAATAAAATCGGAAGCCAAACTTAAACTCACTTCGAAAGAACAGAAAAGAGTGGATGACTTAGAGAACAAAAATCTTGCAACAGAAGCGATTATGGTTTATGCAAACAAACTAAAAAACAAAAAGTATTTGTTTGCACTAAAGGAAAACAGAAAAAAACATCTTAAACTCGGCCATCTTAGTAGCGAACTCAAGAAAGAAAGAGATGATATTTACCATGAAGTAATGCGAGAGTTCAAATCCGATTCGGAAAGACTAGGAAGCCTACATAAACTAAATGATTTAACCGATTCGCAGATTTACGAAAACGTAAGAGATGCTTCGTTGAGAAATCCGGATGATTTAAAACACAATGTAGGGTTCATGGATATCCAAATTGCCAGTGCCAAAAAAATTGGTGTAGCCGAGGACGTTATTCGAAGACTAGAAGTCAAGGGAACGATTTACCGAGTCGCTCAACTCTTACAAAGTGATAAATCTATGACAAAGGATGACGTTGCTTCTCTTGTAAGGCATGGTGCGGAATTGCCTGGTCAATGACCATAGCGAACTTTTTCCGCTATGGTCTATCCTGAAAAGAATTGACTTTCATTGGGATCCATTCCTTTGTCCTTCCCCATGAATCAAAATCTTGCAATCATATTAAATTTTCTTAAAGGGAGCAAAGGCTCACAGGGGACGAATGTAAAATACTACAAGCGAGAACCAAGAGCGAAAGGTGGTTATCGTTATTGGTACACTAAAGAAGCGTATGATCGAGATCACAAAAAACAAGAACCGAAAAAGGAAGGCAAGAAAGAGCCTTCTATTTGGAACAAGGTTGCTAGTTTTTTCGGAGTCAAGCCGACGGAAATCAATGCAAAGATTGAATCGGAATACAAAGAGAATTTGGATGCAATAACTAAGGAAGTTGGACCCGTCTCAAAACAGGATTTCTCCTCTCACCTAGCAGAATATTTAGCAAACAAAACCAAATGGGATTCAAAATTTAAGGCAAAAAAAACCGAGCCTACAAAAGAAACTGCTGAACCAAAAGAAGAGATTGGTGACGACATCGATGCCGTCACCAAAGAGAAACAGGAAAAAACTCCAAAGGGAAAGGTCAAAGAGCAGGCAGATAAATTTCAGGATGGGAAAAAATGGAATCTGAAGCTCATGCAATTCATTGCAAGTAAGTATACTGATTCAAATGAGAAACATGGGGAGGGATCCTCTCAAGAAATTGTAAATAATTTGGAGAAACTTGGATTCACCAAAGAGCAAACTTCAGAAGTAAAAAACGCAACAAAATACAAATACCTTTCACAAAGTGGGAAGGAAGTGAGTTTTTTTTATAAACCTACTGAAGATAAATGGATTTGGTCTCAAGGAACGGGAACTGAAAAATTTTATTCCGAAAAAGATCCTAAACAAGTTTTGTCACAGGCAAAGAACTCTATTGAAAGTCTCGGAGAGCAAGGTATTTCCAATTGGAGTGAAATCCCAAAATCCAAAAAAGATGAATTGGGTAAATTGCTGGATAGTTTGAAAAAGAATTCCAGCTTACCTAAATCCCAAACTGATACTAAGGAACTATCCAAATTAGTCAACGAGCAGGACCCGATTGAAGCTAAAATCGCTCAATCCTGGAATAAAATTGATACCATTCGGAAGGATAAAAGCCTCAGTGAGGATGAGTTTAGGACGGAAATTGAAAAAGCCCGTTCTGAATTAAGATCTGCAATGAAAGAAAAACAGGTGCGTGATGGTTTCAAAACACTTAGCGATCTAGAGAAAGTCGCATTTGAAGCATTGTACAAGGTCGATGCACCTGACACATTTCCTGTTGATGCTAAAGGTAATGTAGACAAGAAAGCAATTTCGAATTACGTTAAAGAAAAACAAGCACTCGATCCAGATGCACGTTCCAAAGCAATGATTGGCAATGATAATGCTAAGAAGGATGGTGCAATAAAAGCAATTTCTGAAATTAAAAAAAAAAGCCCTAAGCTAAGATCGCAAGCACTTCGCATTTCTGGAGACAAACATGTCTATCGACAATCTGTGTCCGGGAAGACTTCAAATAAATTAAAAGAAGTTCCTGCTTCAGATATCTCTACAATTGAGCAATACACTGACGAAAAAAATTATAATCGAAAAGTTATTGAAGGAATCAAATCATCAATTCTTGCCAAAGGATTCGATCCTGGTTCTCCAATTAAGGTTGATAGAGATAAAAACGGTCAAATGACAGTCGTCGATGGGCATCATCGTTTCACAGCCGTAAAAGAACTTATTTCGGAAGCAAAACTTCCAAAAGATACCCCAATCTATGTAATTGAGGAAAAATACAATTCTGAATCTGATCGTTTACTCGCTCAGGTCTCAGCGAACAAAAACAAGCGTGAAGTGGAGCGGTTGGATGATGCAAAAGCCTACGCGAAACTTATAGAGCAAGGAAAGTCCGTACAAGAAATTTCAGAAAGAACAGGAGAGTCTACGGAATATGTCAAAGGAACCATTGCACTCAATAATTTAATTCCAGAACTTAAAGACCTTCTCCGAACCGATGCGAAAAAGAACATCCGTACATCTGATAAAGCAAACGATGGATCCAAAGAGAAAAGGGAATCGATTCCTGAATCATTGGCAATCGTTATCGCAAAAAACGGGATCGATGAAGTAGGCAAGCCCTCACCTACAATCCAAAGAAAGGCGTTCTCATGGTACAATCAAAACAAAGGAAAGGGAATTTCACCTAACCAAGTTAAGTCGTATATTGATAGTCTCAAAGCACAGAATTTTTCCTTCGGGAACGTGGACTCTGCCGGTAGATCTGACGTAGAACAGGAGGCTGTGAAATTTGCAGGTGGCGAGGACAATGCAAAGGCAAATTCAGCAGGCTTCGAAAACTTACTAACGGCAATCCAAAAACCAATTCAGAAATTCCTTGGTGATACAATTACGGATCTCAATGAAGGAAGAGCGAAAGAATTAGCTGCTTCAATAATTGCAACCAAAGGTGAGAGTGCACTGGAAACAGAACTTGCAAGGCTATCTGATGCACTCAATAATATTGCTGCTTTTAGAGATTCATTGAAAAAGAAATTCAGAGAAATAAAAGCAGATTCCCAAACTCCGGATATGTTCGCTTTCAAAAGCTCGATTGGAACTTTCCTCAAAGCTCTGAAAAATAAAAATCAGGTATGTTAAAGTGAGTATTTCCAATGTGTTATCGCAAATCAAAAAGAGGCCTGAAAATTTCCTTCGGTATTTTTCAGTTCTCCGAGAAGCTGCGGAAAAAATCCAGTCTCGATGGCTCTTCATGGCAGGCGAACGAGCGAAACTTGGAGTTAAAGCAGGAGGATTAGGTTGGTGGGGAGTTAAGTATCTTAGTAGAGGTCAGATACAAATCGAACAACAAGGTATTGGATATAAAATATTTTATTCAAAAGGAACTGGGAACTACGATGTTGAAAAAATTGCCGAGAATGGTCGAGGAGCGTTTGATATTGTTCAAAGCCTGTTGAATAATTCAAAAAAAGTCAGAATTTCTAAAGGTGGGAAAAAATATTTAATTGTTCCCATGGCATCTAACGAAAGCCAAACGGACGTAGTCATGAAAATTGTTGGGAGTCACAAAGAAGAGTCTCCAAATGGCGGATTTGTAACTCGGAATAAATATAGTTATACCAAGCTAACAGACAAAAAGAGAGGAACTAAAACATTCCAATTTTCTCAAACGCAAGAAAGAGGTGGAAGAAGTAGTTCAAATCATAATTTGATAATGGTGACTTCGGATTCACAATGGAAGCCTTATCCTGAAATCAAGGGACAGAAATTTTCTGCCAAGATGCAAAAGGTTGCAGATCAGATGCTTACGAGCGAACCCTTTCTCAAGGCACTTGCAGAGGCTATTATCATCGATCTTCAAGAGAATAGAATCAAGGCTCAAAAGGAAAAACGGAAATGATATTATCAATGTGGCAATTGGATCCTGAATTTCGAATTATTCAAGAATTGAAAGCACTCTACTTAGAGACTGGATTGGGAGATAGGGGCATACCATGTGAAAAAATTGTTCACCCGGGACATCCACTGTATTCAATCGCCTCTGTCCCTTCCGGGGAAGGGGCAAAAGACACTGATTCATTTTTCCCAAAAGTTGGGGTGGAATGGACGGATGATGAACCCTCCGATGATTTAGGTGGGAATTACAGAATTTTCCCTTTTGATTCTCAGATTAAAAACAAAATTAGCGCATATAAAAATAAAAAAGATTCTGAATACGAACATTTTGGATACAAACAATTTGATAAGATTCTAAATTCAACTAACTTTGGTATAGTGGAATCTTACACCTCACATATCGTTTCAAATGTAAACATATCTGGTTGGGGAGGAAGCGGTAACAATGGAAGGAAAACGGCCCAAGAATTATACAAGGCGACAATGTCAGTCCTTCCTTTTCTCAAACACAACTTACAAAAGAAATATAAGGCTTCAGTAAGTCTTGAAGGGAAACCTGCTCTTAACGTAGAAGCACCTCAAATCGGAAGAGGTGCATGGGGTTTTGAAGTAATGTTATCAGTAAGGCAAATCAAAAGAGAGTTTAGGTTCACTGAAGGAACTCTCATTGAAAAGGCTGATGTTTACTTTGATGGAGTAGGTACTCTTCCAGGTAGAGAAAAGTTAGGAAAATCAAACGGAAACATGAATTTTCATCCTCTAAAATCAAAAATTTAGTTGATAATTTTGGAGTCTAGTTCCCTTGTCACTTCCCATGCAAGGGACTCAAGATTCTAACGTCGAAACAAAGCAAAAAGCTACAAAAGTCGTGGATTCTTCACCTAACAAAGAATTGGTAAAGGATCCAACTGCAAAATTCATTGAGTCCAAACCTGAACTTGCCCGTTATTCTATGGCGCAAGTATTCCGGGAGTTTTTGGTAAAGAACCATGAAAAGTTTAACGGTTTGAAGGCCAAAGATGATTACGAGAAAGCATTTCAGGAATTTTGGGGAGTGAAAAAGTAAATGGGCGTTTTAGGAAAAGCATTCGAGGGACGTTCTTACGTTCGACCAGGTTCGAGAGGAAAATTTCGTGCTAAGGATCAAATCCCTGGCGATTCTGTTGATCTATTCACTCAATTAATTATTGGGCAAGCCGACAATGGTGTAAATTGTAATGATACAAATTTACCAGATGACGAAAGATATTATATTTTTTACTCGTTCGATGAAGCGAAAAAAGTTCTAGGTGGTGGCGAACTTTTGGAAGCGATTATGCTTGCAGATACTCCATCTAGCGAAGATGATTTTGCACCTGGCCCACAAAGATTTATAGCACTCAATACAAGAGCAAATGTGGCTGCTAGTGCATCCATTCCATCATTAAAATCAGGGCAATCTCATACTCTTACCTTCCCTATCCCTGGTCCAAAAGGTAAAAAAATTCGATTCCGTAAAACGGTAGCGACTAAACAAATTGAGATTGGTGATAATGAAGGTATACTTACCTCCCCTGCTCTTGAACAAAAAGTTTTAACTATATCTTATTCCGGAGATGCGACTTCTGCGATTCTTTCCGTTAATGGAACCGCTTTAATTGTTACTTTGGCAGGTCAAAATGATGGATCACTTTCACTTTCTGTTCCATTTGCTGATTATCCTACAGCCATTGAAGCTGTAGATTATATCAATTCGATTCCATTCTACACTGCATCAATGATGTCCAATGCTACATTTCTGATGTCCAATTTGGATCATGTTGAAACTGAGGATGCAATTTCAGTAAAAAGTCCTGCCATTGCAACTGTCTATGCTGATTTGTTTGCTGAGAAGAATTGGATTGAATCTACAGGATTTGCAGTATTTACAACGGCAGCGACCGTTAAAAAACCTTTTGCAAACAATACAATATTCACCTACCTAACCACTGGTGGTACAACAGGTACGGAAGGAGTAACTGCAGTTAAAGATGCGATTACATTTGCAAAAAAAATTCCTGCAATGTATCGTAATATTCTCGCGTCCTCCTTATCTGACAAAGTGCATTTTAAAACCGCTTGCTTCGATATGATTTCTCCGGATGGAGGAAAGGAAACGATTGGTGGTTGTGGTGGGGATTTGTCGTTATCTGTTGACGCAAGGCGTGAAGAAGCCCGCACTTTGGGCGTTTATTGGATGAACTACGGCCTTGAAAAGTTCGTGGCTTTTGATCTTGCAGGAAATCAAAAAACTTATCCTGGTTATATGCTTTCTGTTTTAGATAATGCAATTTCTGCAGCAAACTCTCCTCGGCATTCCCCAACCTGGAAAGCACTCAATATCTTAAAAAGCGCAGAAAACCTGATTGATTCAGTGCGTGATGCATCAATTCGCGATGGAGCATTGGTTCTCACCAAGAATCCAGTCACGGGTGCATGGGTGATCGAGAGATCTATCACAACCGAACGAAAAGACAATATCATACTCAACGAAAAGAACAGTGTTGCCGTTGCACTAACAATGGTTCGTGAACTTCGGGAAGGATTTAATTCTCGGTTTATCGGTCGTTCAACGGTCGATGAAAATGCGAAAGTCCAAGGTGTGACAGTTGCAGACGTAAAGGGATATGTCGAACAGAGACTTCAATCCTTTGTTGAAAAAGGTTATTTGGTCGGATCCTCGGCTCTTGGTGTTGATGCATTCCAGAAAGATTTCATTGTCGAAGTTGACGGTGATACTTGGTATTTTAGATCGCTCGAAGGTACGGTGATCTCACCAGTGAATTTCATTTTCTACATTCTCTCTCTTGATACTCTCAAAGGAAGTGCATAAGCCATGCCAGATATCTCAATTGGTGACATACCAGATACTTCGATCCTAGTTGGATCCAATGCTCAAGTTTACATAGATGGAAAACTTGCTGCTTATGTGGATGATATTGATGTCGATGAAAACTATAACCAAACTGACATTCGAGCAATTGGTGATTTTTTCCCGAAGGATACAAAAGCATTATTCTTTGATGGCTCATTTTCTGGAAAAATGTGGGTTATCACGGATGAAAAAGATCCAGGCTCAATTGTAAAGTCTCTCCCTGATTTAACTAATATCTTAACTAAAAAAGGGAATTTGTGGGAATTTAGAGAAAAAAGTACTGGGAAAAGAATTATGCGTTGTGTAGCCAAACTCAATACTCGCAGAACAAATATTTCAACTACACAACCAAGTGTTAGAAATGTTTCCTTTAAGATAATTCGAATTCAACACATGGAAGGTGATAACTAAGTATGGGTCTATTCCCTGGAGTCGAAAGAGAATTCCAATTTGAAGTTGATGGTCATAAATTCGGAGGAAAATTCCCTCTTCCTTCCGATCGACGTAACATAGATGTCATTGTCTCACAAAGATTAGGTGGTGCTTCACTTCAGTCCATTCCTTCAGAGACCTATTCTGCCGAGTATGTTTTTGTAACATTAAACTATATTCTTACAGATAGACCGAGGGATATGGAAGGAATGGATTTTGCTGACATACCTGACGAGGAATTCATCCTCAAAGTTTGGACACAATATAATAAACTTCAAAAAGCCTATCAAGTAGGCCTAAAAAAAAATAACCGAACCGTCTTATCTACAAAAGCTTCTGGCAAACAACCTGGACAGCCTACTAAACCTATATCTTCTAAAAGAGTTTCGGATATTGCCGAGAGGCTACAAGACTAGCGAGGATTTCCAAATAGAGGAAAAACTCGCAATATTCATTGCAGAATCCGTTCGCCCCGACTTTGAACAAATTCAAAAGTATATGGGTATAAAAACAAAAATCGAAGAACTCGAGGACCGGCCTTTATCTTATTGGATAGATAATGGTATAAGCCAACTCTCAAAAGCAGACCAAGAAAGAATTGCCCGATCTAAACGAGAGAGCGAGATCATAGAACTAAAACAACAGATAGGAGAGGCATAGTCATGGCTGAAGTACTAATAGATGTAGACAGTATTGCATCGAAACTAGCGCAAAAACTCGGACCAGAAATGGTCGCAGAGATTTCTAAACGCCAAAAGAGTGCTGGCAGTGGTAACGATGATTCTAGTGGTGGATCGAAAAAGGGATCACCGAGTAAGAGGAAAGAAACGAAAAAAGAATCACTTACCGACAAAACAGTTAATAGTTACAAGGAAGGTGCAGAATTAAGCACTCTCGACCAAGACGCCTCAGAGTTAAGATCTGGAAGATTTTCAGGAGTCATCGGTAGAAGAATCGATTCGGCGAAAAAAATAAAAGATAAGATCCAAGAGGAACGTAAGAAACGCGCTGAAAAATACGGCGATGTTAGTCGATCGCAAGACGACAGCAACCATCTTGGAAATCAAATGTCTGGCCAATATGAAATCAATGGCCGTCAAAAATACAATATTTTAGAAGTAAAAGAAGCAAGAATTATGAATATCCACATGAAAGGAGGGTTAGGTGGTTCAGGCTCTTTTGGTGGAGGTGTATCTATTCCAGGACGAGATAATGGCCCTACCCCAGCTTCTCAAGTTAATCAACTTGGCAGCAACATGGAAAAACGCAATGAGGGAGTCTCAAAGGCAGGACAAGGATTCGCAAGCGGTATTGGAATCCCGGTTGTAGGAGCTATTCTAGGGGCAACGGTAGCTGCTATCTCTACAATGGGCGGTATGCACCAACAAGCCCTGCAGGCACAAGAAGGTACATTTAGCGCATATCGTGGGCAAGGCGGTAGACTCGGAAGCGGGATTACGAGCGAGAACGGTATAGTGCGGACGCCAGAATTAGCTCAATTGGGGATAGCGCGCGCGAGAATATTGGGAGGTGATCCAAATTCACAAATAGGGATGAACGCAAGATATGGAACGGGGTTAGGAGTCAGATTTGGTGTTACTCAAGGTCTCGGGGGTTCCGCAGGTGCGGAGCTGTTTGCAAAAATGAGAAAATTTGGCGGGTTCGATGAAAGTGAATCCTCTTTAAAGAAAATCATGTCTGATGGAATTCGATCGGGTTTCAATGGGCTTAGGCAAGCTGAGTTTATGCAACAAGTTACAGGGATATCAGAAAACGCTTATAATTCTGGCATGGGAATTCAATCAGCAGATAAAATCGCGGGTGCCTTTTCCGGTTTGAGTGGTGCTGGTATCCGAGATAATCGATTAAGTTCTGTTTATAGCGCGATGAATGATAATATGACCAAAGACGGAGGTCAAATGAATTCAATGTTAGTCGCTCACCATATGCAACAGAATGGAGGGGATTACTTAGCAGCAATGGCAGCGGCAGAAGAAGGTATGGGAAGTCAGGCGAATATTGGTGCGATCAATAAAATGACACAAGGAATGGATCCAAAAACGAAAGCTATTTGGATGAAAAAACAAGGATTAATCACTGCTACAGAAGGACAAAATTCAATTAGTTTAGGTAAAGATATCTTAACAGAAGCTGGAAAAACAACAACTGTAAGCTTCGAAGGTAGAGATGCAGGAAACGATGTTAGAAATGTTTCGGGCCAAACTCAAATTACACATTCAAATCAATTGGATGCAGCTGCTATGGGAGAAGCCTTTGAAGCTGCATATGCGGTTCAAAACAAAATATTTGATTTGATGATTAAATTAGCAAAATCTGGCAATGAGACCGTCGCAAAATTGAAGAGATATTTGGACTAATGTGATTCAGTCTTCCAATGTTTTTAAACCATTGAACTCAATAATTTTCATAGTCAATTTTATGTTACTTCCAATTTCATAGCTGTAGATGAAGTAATTCACTGGTGGGATTTGAAAAATTGCATTTATTTCGTATTTTTTATTGCGCAATGATTCTTCTTCGATTTTTTCCACTATAGTGGGATGGGTTAGCTGTTTTTTATCGCAGTTAATGGATGCTTGGCTACAAATTGAAACTTCCCCTATTCCGGAAAAAATTTTTCTATCTCCATACTCTTTAAATGTTTCTACGTTTAGGTCTAAGCACGAAAGTCCAAATCTTTTGTTATCAAATTCTCCACCTGTTATTTTCATGAAATCATTTGGGATTATTTGTGTCCCAACAGTTAACATAGCTTTCAATTTGTTTTGGACAATCTTTTCTAACTTTTTTGATTTAATTGATTGCCCATTGTCTCTAAGTTCACCTGCCTCCTTCCCTTTCGCCATCACTTCGCAGAACGCTTTGTTATCGAGGGTTTTGGAGAAGAGGGAGGAAGTAAGGAAAATGCTTAGTAAAATAAATCTAGTCATGGTTAGATTATTGGAAAACCAGCGAGAAGGGTCAATCCCATTCTAAGGTAGAGTACCAGCTTTCTAGTTCCTCTTTGGTTTCTATTGGATGTTTTTTCCCGAATTTACGATGGATTGCGTAATGATAAGGATCTAAGATTCCAGCAGATTGAACTTCACAATTCACGCCGGGGGCAAACTGATATTTCTTTACTGTTTGATTCCATCCTTTCCCAATCCAAATAACTGGTATGAGATTCCCTTTCGTCCCTCGAAATGCGAAATCTTCATTATTGTAATACTTACTTTCCTGATATTCTTTCTTTGTTTTAAAAACTAAACATTTTTTAGTTTCAAAATCAGTGGTTTGTAAAATTGCATAATCACGACCTCTTTTACTAAATCTCGTAACTTGGCTAAATAAAGTGCAAAATGTATACAACCATTTCCAATCAAAGTGGTGGCGGTTTTTAAGAAGATTAAATTGTGAATATAGCCATTTCGCAACTTCTGTTTCGATTTGATCCCGATGGTGATATCTGAAAAAGTTAATCTCTACATATTTAATTTTATGAAGAATTCTAGCAAAAAAACCCTCTGGTTCATCAATAAAGAGCGATTCTATATTTGTGCCAAGTTTTGGGATTGGATGAAAATATCTTGGTTTTTGTAGTTTCTTTCGATATGATATAGGAACGATTTGTTCAAATCGATTTGCAATGTTATCGAAATCATTCAGTATTATTTTTTGTGACAAGAAAGCGCACTTCCTGAAGCGCCGTAGCAAATTGAAGTGGAATTCTCACATCGAACTACCCCACCCATTGCGAGCATCCCACCTTCACTCTTTGGATTGGTCAATTCTGAAAGCATTTTAACTATAGGTGAGTCATCACCTGCAATAATTCTAATTTGCTTGCAGACCAAGTCATGCCCGGCGGCCTCATTCGGTTTTTCGTCTTTACTGAAAATGGAAGATGTAACTGATAAAAAGAAAAGAATGAATAGAAAATTTTTCATGAGCTAACTTAAGATTAGGCTAAAGTCTAGTCAAGGCCATTAGATATGGCTATCACCCGAATCCAGGACATCTAAAATTTCCAAATTGCGCTTTTTATTTACTTTACAAAATAAAGCAAATAAGTAAAGTTTATATGTGGCACCAACTTATTCATTGGAAAAAATAAAAAAGCTAATTCGAGAAAATAAATGCGGTATGACTGTAAGTGCCACTAAGGATGCTTTTGAGTATTTTACTTTGAATCAAGATGAAGCTATTGAAGAAGTTTTAGATTTAAAGAAGGAAAATTTTAAAAAAACAATGCCATCGAAACAAGTGGTAGGTTTATTTCAAGACGTATATAAAAAGAGTATTTCTGGAAAAGACGCATATATTAAACTGCAGATTTCAAAGAAAGGAGATGCGGTTATTATTTCTTTTCATGATTACACTTAAGAGGAGTTAAAAAGATGGCAAGGGATAAAGTTTGGGTTGATTGTCCAATTTGTGGTGAAGAAAAATCTATGGAATTTAGGAAAAACCAGGTTTTCAAAGTTTCGAATAAAGACATTGGAGAAATTAATGTTGGAGGATTATCTGGTTATTTTTGTAAATCCTGTTCAGAAGGTTTTTATGACATTAGTTCAAGGAATAAAATTAAATTTGCTATTTCAGAAGCAAAAGCAAAAGCATTATCAGAAATAGTGAAGGCTGCAGAAGTGGAAACTATTACGAGATTAGCTAAAGAATTACATACTTCAAAAACATATGCAATTCAAGCCATGCGAGAAGGAAAAGTTTCATCGGTTTTTGTTGCTGGGGAAATGCGTCCTTTTAAGAAGAGTATTGAGCAAGCGAAGGCATTATATTTAGCAAGAAAAAAGAAAAAACTGGTAAACCATTAAAATAAGGTTAACTCCAATATTACATTGCTAATTTGGTTTTTTTACCGCTTCTTCAAAACCAACGTCAATTATTTCGAAAAGCCTTTTTAAATGAGAGTCTGATTCGATGAAATTTCTGAAAGTATTTGGCTGTAATTCATTAGAATTATTTTCTTGAAAAAAAGTAATAAATTTCGCAGCATTCGCATCAGTTATTTTGCTGAAAGATTGAAAAAGAGCTTCTGTAAAGATTTCTTCCATCGGATAAATTACGGGGAACTTAGCGACATATTCTTTAGTAAATTTAAAGAATATAAAATGACCCAAAGGTGACGTATAAAAAAGTTTTTTACTCTGGTTTAATGAAGGATCATCAGCTTCTGTAAATAAATGAGGATTAGATTTACACAAAACTCTTTCTTTATTTAAAAAATATAATTCGAATGAATATACTTTACTCGGAATTATGTTATTTTTATTTTCATACAATGCCCGGTATAGGAAAACATAATGCCAATATTGATCGTATGCTTTCCCTAACTTGTCTGAAGTTTTTGAAAGGTCAACGTATGTATGAAAATCTGGAATCGATTTCTGTGTTTTATACGCCCATTCAGCAATTAGTTGTTTGTTTATTTTAGATCGTTCGCTTGCTAAAAGCTCTAGAGAATCTCTTAAACTTATTTTCGCCGTGTTGAGGAATTGATCAACTTTAGTTCTTGCCTCTTGATACTTATCCCAACTGTTGTTGCTAAATGCCAAATTTAACCTTTGCTACCAATAATTAGATCCTCAAGCGGATTTTTTTCGGATAAGAAATCTTCAAATAGTTTATCTGATAGTTTATTTTCCTCAAGAACTATATATGGGTTGTAAAGTTCAGCATGATTTTCTTCTTCTTTACTTGCGGCTCTGATTCCTGACAAAATATCTGAATCATCTCCCATAATTAAGTTAATTTCTTCGATTGTCTTAGTCATTTTCCTAATTTTCGATGCTCCTTAGCACCGCCTGAGCACAAAAAATCTGCTCTAATATAACTCGGTTTTTTCTTTTATTTAGACTCTCCGCTTATCGAACGGATATTAATCACCAAAAGGGGATTACGACCACGTTTTCTAGCGTGTTTCCTCAATCGTCAATTTTTTTTAGTATCTGCATTGAAAAAATTCAATTTTCTTTCGAATATTAACTTTTTCACCTAAAAAGCATATTTTTCTGCCTTAGCTAAGGCTCCTTTTCTTTCCCGGTGCTTTAATTTGCGAAGTCAGCGTATTCACATATTTCTCGTACAGCTCAAAAAGGAACTCTACTCTCTCAGATTCAGACTGGAATGGCTTCGACCGGTAAGCCTTGTCCACGGCTTTATCCAGCTTGTTGTGAGCATCTCTAAGAACTTTTGGCATGGTTAGTGGGTCGTAGAGATCAGCGAGTGAAGATTTAGGGAATTGAGCTCTTGCATCCAAAACCGATTGAGCAAGCAAATCGATTTCTTCCTTTTGTTTTTCGGTGGCATATTCTGGCCATGGGAAATTATTATAAACCAACGAATTAGAATATCTATAATCACTTTTAAGTCTACCTGCAATTCTTCTCATCCATGCATTATGCATCAATGATGTAAGAACTCCAAAATGGTACAAATTTGCTCCCGGTAAAGCAGTACAACTATCATTGACAATATGGTCTGGTGTGAAAAATCCAATGGGAAGATAAATTCGATTCTCTGAAGATGTTCGCGGAAATAGAAGGAAGTTTTGCTGAGGTTGTCTTGGCTCTGCAAATTGAGCTGGATAATTTCCCATTTCTTTCGTTTTTCCTTTTGTGCTTGATAATCGAAATTCTTTGACTTTTTGTATTCGATCTAAAACCTTTGGCATATTTTTTAAATCTTTTGGTTCAGATTCTGCAAGATAAAGAACATACCTATTTCTTCCGTTAATATACTCATCTCCGCTTAAAATTTTTCTGAAATATTTTTTGGCTCCAGGTTCGCTCTTTAAAAATTCGTCCATTTCTTCTTCAGTGAAAAGATAATTTCCATCATCTACTATTTTATTCCCATAGACCATCTCTGGTACGTTGCATATAGGTTTGCGCCTTGAAAGAATTACTGTATCGCTTCCTTCTGTAAGATAAGAATTAATGTTTGTTACATCTTTCGTGAATGGCTCTGCATTAATATTTTCATAAATGTATAATTTTGGCTTATTAGTTTTAAATTTAGAAAACCCAATAATTACACAATGTACTGCTGCTTTACCCGGAGCCTCGTTGGACCATTTAAATGTTTGGTGAGCAAAGTTTATTTTTATGCGATTTGAAAATAACCAAGGCCAAAGTTCACCAGCTTGCTCGCCTTGAGTAATCGAATTTGTTGAAACGAAAGCGACCTTTATATCAAAATTCGAAATATAATTTATAGTTTTGATATACCAACAAGATACATAATCTAACAAACCATATTTTATTCCTGTACCATAAAACACATGTTCCATGTCCTCTTTCTGATCATTCGATTGATTCGATTTACCTAAGAACGGAGGGTTCCCTAAAATAAAAGAAAGCTGGTTTGGATTAATTATATCCTCCCAATTCATTCTCAATGCATTACCGATATGAATTTTTGGAGCTTTTTTTAGAGGAAGTCTTACGTAATAGCTTCCAAAAGCATTACTAGCTTCTCTATTCATAAGATGGTCCATAATCCAAATTGCTGTTTTAGCAATTAGTGCAGGGAATTCTTCGATTTCAATTCCATAAAGTGAATCTACATCAAGCCCATTTAGCCATTCAATGGAAAGCTGCCTCATCCCTTGGTCTTCTTTTTTATTGAAAATAATTTCTAAAACTTTAATCTCTAATAATCTCAGCTCCCTATAACATAAAATCAAAAAATTTCCACACCCACAGGCTGGATCTAATATCTTTGTATTTCGAATTTTCTCCAGGAGAGATTCAAGCGCTTTGGTATTTTTCCTTTTCTTAGCATTTTCAAATTCTTCTATATATTCATCCAAAAAAAGACCATGAATAGTTTTCAAAATATTGTTTTCGCTTGTATAATGTGCTCCCAATTCTCTTCTTTCACCTTCTTCCAATACCGATTGGAATAGACTTCCGAAAATTGCCGGACTAACAACTGCCCAATTAAATTCAGATGTTTTTATTATAATGTCCCTCAATTTCTTATCAAATTGAGCAAAAGGAAGTCCTTCTTCAAATAGTTGTCCATTTATATATGGAAATTTTGAAAGATCTTCGTCTAAATTAGCCGGTCTTTTTTCAATCGGTGTATTTAGGATTTGAAAAAATTGAGCAATCCAAAGTCCTAAATCACTACCATCTTCCTTTGTTTTTTCCTTGAGAAAGAATAAAAAATCGTCCTTACTTGCAAAAATTCCAGTATCATCAGCAAAAAAGCAAAACATCAACCTAACTAGCATTAGTTTTAATGGATGATCTTTAAAGCCATTGCGTTCTAACTCATTGTGAAGAACTTTCATGAGATTTGCAGCTTTTATGTTGACTGGATCTTCATCTTTGTATTCCCGTTGTTCATATCCGAGTAAGAAATTAAATCGTTGAAGGTGATCTAGAAGATCTGTGATTTTAAATTCTATTGATTTTGTTTGGTCTGTTAAATTTACCAATCGAAGTCTTTCAAAATCGCAAACACAAATATAACTTGGAAGTTCTTCATCTGGTATGCCTCCGGTTAAACAGTAGTCTAATGCTTGTTTATATGCTTTATCTAAATCTTCGCCACGACTTTTCTGTTCTATCAGAATTGTTTTGGGCCAGAAATAGTCTATAAATCCCGTCGTTTGTTTTAAAGTTTTTGCTCTCTCTTCAAAGATCCCTACTGTCTTTGCATTTATCCCCCAAATATTAAAGAAATCTCTCCAGAATATTTGAGATTCCCCCTTTTCGTATTTGTCATCCTTATGGTCGTGAATAAATGAAATTGCTCTAGATTTGATTTCGTTAGGTGATAATGCCATCGGTATGCAAAATTGAAATACAAGGAACTAATGAGTCAACCAATTTGGATAATGTAGAGGCTCTCTTGTTTGATTCTTTTCCGTTGACAAATTACAAAATCCACGAATTTGTCCCTTCTCATGGCAGATTTCCCATCATTTGGAAGACAATTAAAAGTTGCTTTCGCTCCACCTGGACTTGCACAGCCAGGAATAATGAATGGATTGGAACTCGGTGAAATTGATTCTCTTAGTGGTGGGCTGATGAAATACCGAGCCGACATTCGGCTTTTTAATGGCCAGATTCTAAAGAAAGTGCGCCTTCCGGGACCTTACATCGGACTTTTGGGGTTTCTATCTGGATTCAAATTTGGATATAGAGAAGGACAAATGGTGCTTGTTGGATTTCTCCAAAATCGTAGGGACAATCCGATAGTCATCCAAGTGTATCCTTTCGCAGCAGAGACAAAAGGAAAAAGTTCACTTCTCAAACATTCTACACAATTCGATTCTGAAGAAACATCCGTCGGTCATGAATCTGGCCATCGAACAAAATGGGATAAAAATAAAGTTCTCTTTAAAGATAAATTAGATACTACCAGAGTCCAAATCGATCACACAATCCCACCAATCCTAAACTCTCTGGAAAAAGCTGCACAAGGAGAAACTTTGAAATCAATCCTAGAAGAAATCTGTGATGAAATCACTAAACTCACAGTTCAGTGTACAGCTCCCGGGACATCGAGCTTAACGCCAGATAACGCTGCCAAGTTTCTTGTAATTAAGGGAAAATTGAACACAATCCTTTCCGAGGTTTTAAAACACTACTAATGAATTTTTGGGAACACTTCGAGATAGACAAAGACCATTTACATGATACCAGTTTTTCGTTTGTGAAAGCTAAAACTAAAACTAGGCATTCATGCGAATTTTGCTCAGCTCATTGGGGAACGGTAGTGAGACTTTTCAAAAGTCAAAGTGATTTTGAGAATTCAAGTTTCTATGGTGGTGAAGATATTGTAAAAGGAGATCCAAAAGCAAAAATCGCTGTGTGGCCAGGAAAAAATAACGTAGGTAGAGATAAAAACTCATATTGGTTATGCGCTCCTGTTCATCCACTTTGCGGCTGTGAAATTGAAGTTGAAGATACTATTCATGAATCAAAAGAGGATTTAGAAGACTGGTATTCAACTTTAGAATGGGACTAGTTTATTTCCCAATCCGCGTTTTCGATCCTTTTTCCCCATTTAACCATTGTTTCTTGAGTTGCCATTCCTGAACCAGGTCGCCAGGTTACTCGAACACCGGTCACATAAAAATTAGGATGATATTGTTTGATTTCTTTGTGTAGAGAATCGGAAAAGCCATCATCATCCGTAAGACGCATGATTTGTCCTTTGCACAATCCACGAAAATAAAATCCAGAAAAGGAACCCGTGAATATTCGTTCGCCTGTTCCAAATGTTTCGTATAATTTCTCTTGAATCTTGAGGAGGGACGCAATATTGCCTGTTTGTGAACCTGGCGCTTGCAGTTCCGGAGGCATCCCTACTCCATCCATTGTAATTTGCATCACTCTTTGTCCAAATTTAGCTAGTAAAGATGGATTATATGTAACTGGATTTAAAGCAAGTCCGGTGATGGTATCTTGGATCCCGAGATTCACATGAACACCAGAGAAAATATCCTCTTGGGATTCGGTGAGGTCAAAACTGTTGAATTGCGATTCAGGGACCTCTGAAGAGATCCCCAAATAAGGTAGGAAGAAATCGTCTTCCAACTTATCAAATGGGGTTTTCCGAAAAACTAATTTAGCAAGCGGAAGATCTGGCGTATAGTCATCAGATCCTAATAGACCAAAGCCATTTGATTTTTTCTCAATTGGTGGAGTTGTTTCGCCAGCATAAAGAGCGCAATCTTGATCGTAATGGAAGAAAAGTTCATATAGCGGTGATTTTGCGATTGAAGCCATTAGCGACCAGATCGAAAGAGAATTTCCGAAACTCTGATTGTTGATCCATTGAACTGTATGGATAAATCCTATTGTGTAAGACAGTTTATCGAATTTGTAACTAACGAGATCCCGAAATATTTCTCCTCCGTAATTCCCATTGGAAAGCAGTGTTTTAATTGCAGCATCCGAAAGTGATTCAATAATTCCGCTAGGCGTTTTAGATTCAGAAATCACTTCGGAAATTATATTTAGCGCCGCTTGGATTTTAGGAATTGGCAAATTGGAAACACTTTCAGCAGATTGTCCCGCGATATTGGGGCCAGAGTTGTCGAAATCTATAAATAAGGTTTGAGACTGGATACAGTCTTCCATCCCTCCCCCGGAAATCACATAGCTTTGCTCTCCAGATACATTACTTACGTGATTGGCTGTTTTAATTCTTCCAACAAACTTAGTTTTTTGTGATTCAGTAATTACTATGAGCTCACCAGTTCGCAAAACTTCGCGAATGCGAACTTTCCCAGCATAGGTAGTAATAATATTACCCGTTGCACCCTTTGCGAGAGTTAGAGTAAAGTTACTATTATCAACGGAATCTACATAAGTAAGAGAATCTATGTATTCTCCAGGAATTTCGATCGGAGAACGCATAGCAGCGATTTCCCCTGTAGAGAGCCTTCTTGATAACCTACTTACAATATTCGGCACAAACCCAAATAGAAAAACTTGAAAATCTGGTTTGATGGCATTAACTTTCACTCAATTAAGCCTCTAACTCTTCTTAACTTAAAGGATTTGAAATCACCAATTGGATTAACCTTTACAATGTAAGAGATTGCATCAGAATCAATTGAGAATTCTACAATATCTGCCGTTTGAACACCCAAGTCAGATTGTATATCATCTAGAATTTTTTTAGGGATTACTAAATTGAGAAAATCGTCTGGCACAGATCCAGGTTTGGGAAGAGCTCCGATATCTGGATGCATTGGGATTTGACCTGGAAGAATTCGCATTTTATCAAGGAGCCCATCAACTAAACAATCGATACCTTTCGTCGTACTTATATCTCCGCCTTTTGTTTCGATATCCCGGTCTGCTTTTAGAGCTATATCTTCACCAAACAAAAATTCTTCGAGCAATTCCTGAGTTTTTGAATTCGATAAATTATTCAAAAGATTTCTTTCAAGATAAACGCCAGTATCCCTTTGATTATAAGTAACGCTCGTTGGAACTTTGATCGACATTCCAATGATTTCTTCATTTGATTTTCCAATAAGTCTCGGATCATTTTGAATGAGTAAATCAATTCTATCTGGAGAACCAAAGTATTTCCTCGCAAGAATTTCTAACGTTTCTCCAGGTTTTACTTTTATGTAAGAGGAATTTTGCGCCAAATTTTCATTATTTGCGAGCATCAAGACCGTTGAAATAGTTCCAAGTGCGATCTGAATGTTTAGAACCGATAAAACAGCGGGATCCACAGCTGCTTCGATTTCAAAATCACTAACTGCTCCAGATGTCAGAACATTGTCTAAAACTGAATTTGGGATTTCTTGAGCATCAATTTCAGCTTGGGAACTAGTTGTACTAACTGGAACGATAGGTATATCTAGAGCTCCGATGGAAGGAACTGTTTGATTTGGGAATAGAGATTGCATTAGTAATTCTTGAAACTGATTGGTCTTTTTCTTGAGTGGCCCACCTGCTTTGGAGATTGCACGAAGAGATTCTTTGTTTGTTGCTTCGAAAGATTTTAGAGCATCTTTCATTCCTTCCGCTAAATTGGCAATATCGGTATATAGTTCAGTAATCCCTTTCAGGTAACTAAGTGGCCCAGATAAATCAGAAAGAAATTCTTCAAAAGTAACCAATACACCTGAAACCATTTGTTTAAGATCTGGGAGTGGAGCACGCCGATTCTTCCCACGGGCAGACTCATCTTTGACTCCGATAAAATTTAAATTCCAATACCAAGTATGGGGATCTTCTTTCGATTGTGATATTTTGAATCCATTCTTATCGAATGCGACTTCCCAATGTGAATCACGATCATAATCATGAAAAACCATCTGGATATCTTCAGAGTTAAAAGATTCCGTACCAAATGCAGATGCGACGCTATATATATCAAAAGCATTTGGATAAAATGAACTGAAAGTCGGAACTCGAGATTTGAATTTTTCTTTATCCCGAGCTTCCTGCATAAGGTATACTAAATCAAAGAAGTCTAAATAACCTGCTTTCTTAATGGGATTTAAATCTTCCAATTCTCCAAGAAGTGTATTCCCTACACCTGCCAATCCTGGCATTGGTTTCCTAACGGGTTTCCCCGTATAATGCGCGTATATTTCTCCAGACAAGCTTATTTGAGAAATTCCATTTCCATTATCAACTACCTGCGCACCATTGTAAGTTGGTGTCACAGAAACATTATAAGTGAACGTATGATCCATCCGGGAGAGTCCAAGTAGAAAGAAATACTCTCCCAAAGTGATATTAGGTCCGTATTTGACACGGGATAGAAATTCTACTGAATATGCACCTGTGGCAGAATAGCCACCAGTGTTATTTGTTACGCTCGTCGCAAGAGATCCCATTGGGGAATGGACAAAGCATCTATTCCCTTAGAAAATCAACTCATTTACATCAAAAATGCTTGCAAAATGAGTCCATTAGTTCCCTTGTCACTTCCCATGTCTACGGCGTATGCACCTCGAACATTTCTAGCCTACTTTTCCAATATTATGGCTTATATTGTGGGTGCAGGAGTCCGTCTTACTAATTGGAAACCAGGTTCCAGGATCAGAACATTGGTAGAAGCAATCGCGTTACAATTATCGAGAGGTGATGCTGAATTTTTTGCCGGATACCAATATGCAAGAGACAACGCTTGTTATGACTCTTTCAATTTCGGATTGCTACCTGGTAACAAAGCAACAGGTTACATTAGGTACAATCATACAGGCCATACCTCAAATATAGATATCCCCATATTTGCGATTTCACTTTTTGGAATTACATACAAAACAATTCAGCCAACTACTCTTCTCGTTGGAGATACTTCGGTTGATATTGATATAATCGCTGATGAGTTAGGGACCAAAGGAAACTTGGTTCCGTTAGAAATAGATACGGATCAAGGGAAAGGTGAAATCTATAATCCTATCGATCCGAATGAGATCCTTACTTATGATAGGATTTTCAATCCAGTAAATATTACCGGTGGCACAGACCAAGAAACAGAAGAATCAAGACAGGCAAGATGGCAAGAATTCATCACAAATCTTGCACGTTCTACTCTGTCTGGTATTAGATCAGCTGTAAAGTCTGTCCCTGGTGTAGTCGATTCTTTCGTAACTGAAAATATCAATCCATATACAGGTGACCCTGAAACTGGATGGATCAATGTTTATATTTCCGACGGTACAGGAAGTGTGGATCCATTGATTGTTGCAGCTGTTAGAAACAAGATCGATGGAATTGAAGGGACCGATGAACTTGGATACCGGGCAGGTGGGACAACTCTCTATGTAGGTAATATCTTAACTCAAGCAATAAACGTAGACTATGAACTTGATGTTCTACTCACAAGTTCAGTTTCTAACGCAACTTTTAAGTCACTTGTTGAGACATCGATCTCGAATGCCGTGAACCGACTTTCGAATGGATCGGATGTATTGCTCGATTTAATGAGAGCAGCCGCTCTAAATTCGCACCCTGATATTTTAAGGATCCGTTTCCTTACTCCTTCGTCCGATGTGTCTGTACCTTCTGGGGCTCTCCCAAAGATAGGTGGAACTGGTGGTGGTACAATTACCAACTCAGCTATCAATAGGATTCCAAGACCATGATTTTTGATTATTTATCGCTTTTTGGCCGATTTGGTAAAGTTTTCAAAGCAATTCTTTACGATTCAGATAAAACAGAAAAGCAAACTATCTCGAATATCAATGATATCAATAAAGGTGGAATTCATAATGCCATTGAATGGCATATGCGAGTCATTTATAGACTGTTAGATGAATTTCCATTAACTCGAGCGAAAGGCTTCTTGCTTAGAGATTGGGGTAGATTTCTTGGAATTGTAAATGATGAAGGTTTGGGAGACGACGATTATAGAGCAAAAATCATCGCCAGGCTACTATCAATCGTAGGTACTAAAAACATCATCAAAGGGCTAATTCCTGAAACCTCGGATGTTTACTTAAGAGAAGGAAACCAAATGGGTTGGTTTTTGGATGTCTGCTATTTAGATACGCCAGCATATCCAGACAAAATGGTTGGTGCTGTTTTTGCATTTCAACATAACGCACTCTATATATTATTTCGAACTTTATACGATATTAACCTTCCATTACTTCGATCGATTTACGAATTGAAATCGGCTGGAATTGGAGTCTTTGCTGGGACAATAGTTGAACTCCCAACATTGACACAAATGTATTTAGATTATGGATTTATAGATAGAGATTATTTCGGAGAATAAATATGCCAATAGTAACTGTTCCAGTCACCACAAGCACTAGAAAGAAAACAATTTACAATTCTAATCAAAGGGTTAATGCAAAAACCATTGGCAATATTCCAGGATTAGAGGATGATTTAGTGCTCTACCCAAAGTCTATTGCGATGATTATTCGTGAACTCTTTGATGTTTTGCCAACAGATAAACAATTTTTCAATGGGAACGTCGAAAGTTTTGATACAACAGAAATCGTAACGAAAGAAGGTGCATACCTAGTTGGAGATGACATCTATTACCTTGAAGCATTAACTCTCGCGCCAACAGCAGCAGGCTTTTGGGGGTTTTTCGAAATTGAGCTTGAAGCTATTGATTCAGATCCTGCAAGTTTACAATTCTTCGACGTATCTACAAACACGGTTAGTCAGCAAGTTGTCAATACAAGGAAGTCTTACAATATTAAAGTCTACGAAAACTATAATACAACTGCCTCCTTTCCTACTCTCACTCCAGGTCGAATCAAATGGATTGAATTCAAGAAAGATGCTGCATTCGGAAATATAATCGAAGTCAAAAAGCTTCTCAATTCAGTTGTGTTGCCTAAAGATAAATCTGGGACCGTAGCATTATTAGAAGATCAAACATTTATTGGACTAAATGATACACCAGTATCGTATTCAGGGCAAAATGGGAAATATCCTAGAGTTAATTCATCTGAAGATGGAATTGAATTTGCTAAGCTACCAGGATTAATTACTGGAGGTCTAATGTTCAATAATGCAACTACGCCTCCTTCTCTCTCCTCCGGATTTTATGGTATAAATGGAAAGTTGATTGAAAAACCAACTGATGTAGCTCTTACATTAACAGATACAATTGCTCAAGCACGACAGACATTTGAATCATTTTCTCAGTATTTGATTCTTATGAATTCGGTTGGAGTTGTGAAATACTGTCTTTATGGTGAATCACAGGTAGCTTCCGGAACTATCAGTTCTATTTCAGGAACAGGAACTACGAAAACAATTAACTTTGCAACTGGCACATTAACAAGTGGATCAAACAAGATTCTTGTGATTACAGGGAATAATGGAGTAAATGGCATATTCAAAATTGCATCAAATCCAACGTCTTCATCTGCTACATTTGAATCTGTGTCTTCTGTTATTGGTGGTTCATCTGGTACTTGGACTGTTTATGAAAGGATTTCGACCCTTCATGGCGTTGGTTCGAATACAGCAATCACAAACAATACTGATGTGTTAAAATATACCCCTTCTTATGGTGAGAATGGATGGGCAACAGGTATAGTTTCATTCGATCATTCAAAAAACGGTTTTTACTTAAATATTCCCGGACTTACCGAATTTAGAGTAATTGGGAATTTCAGGACAAATGGTTCATCACAAGTCATTAGCGATTTGGTAAGTCACAAAAACGGTAGAAATAAAAATGATAACGATTTTAAAATTCACACAGATAATGGTCTTGGTGGTACAAATACCACAGTGCAGCGTTTCTCAACTATCGCTAAGGCATTTGGTTGTGATTATGTAGTTATCAATGATAACTCAGCTAATGGAGCATCTTGCGAAATAAAAAGGTCTGGCTACTTCTCTGGTTCACATACTGGTGGTAACAACAGCACAAATGCATTTTTGGCAATTTCAATTAATGCTAATGGATATTTAAGTACCACACCAATATCAATTCCTCCTGAATTTTTAATCGGTGGATTGACCCATCAAACTTCAGCTTATCATGGTTCTATGTTTTCTACGCGTGCTGTCTACTCTGGAGATATATTGAGACCACAGACAAACGCTCGTGGTAACTATAATCCGGCAATTACAAGTTTTGATGGTTCTCTAATTCTGTAAAATGAACATAATCAACAAATTTAAATTAAACCCGGAGTATTTAAATGAATATTTATAAAAAAGATAATGAGATTCTTGTTAGCCTAAATGGGTGTCCAAGTGGATGGCAGATTCTTGGATTCGATCCATTAATTACCGATGAAAATAAAGACTTTGTAATAGGCTTTAATAACGGGAAAGCTACTTTCAATCTTACTGCTATTAATGCAAAAATTCAAGCCGACAAGGAAAAGGAAATCAATAGATTGAAATCGGAAATAATCCTTTATGCCGAATCTATCTCTAATGATGGAGTATCCTTCCTAAACAAAAAATTTCAGGCTCGCGAAACAGATCTCAATCGGATGAATCTCGCCATTTCCAAAGTATCACTTGGTGGAACATTTCTTGGTGCTTGGCGTGCATTTGACAATACTTGGGTTGAGATGTCTATTGAACAATTGACACAACTTGCTTTATTAGCTGCCTCACTATGGGAAAACAACTTCAAAAAATCTAGAATTATTATCGATTTATTATCGGAGATGACAATAGAAGATTTAAAAAATTACAATATTCAGGCGGCTTGGGATGCAATCAATTAACAAGCCAATTAAGAATATTAAGTTCAATTCAAATTCTCATAAGGAAGGAAACTAAAATGACCTTTTGGGATTTTGCTCACTTGCATTTCTTTGAATTATTTTTTCTGTTACTCTCTATAACTTTCATTTTTGCAATGATTTTCTGGTTTCTTGTATTTTTGATTAATAAGTATTCTTTGAATCTCACATCAAAATGGTTAAACTTAAAATCAGAGAAGATTCCTCTTTCGGAATACGTATCTAGAGATACACTTGTATTTGGACAATTAAGTACACTCAGAGAATATTCGAATGCTGAGATAGCGGCAGTCTTTTCACTCCACAATGGTGGAAAATTCAATAACGGTATTTCCGTTCAAAAATGGTCATTAACACATGATTGCTGCGCAGATGGATCTTTTCCGTTTTACGATAAAAGCTTAAAGTATCGGGACCAATTAATCTCACAAACTGATTGGGTAGCGAATGCGATTATTGAAGATTTATATTTTTTAGATATTTCGACTATGCGAGAAATATCTGCCTGGCGCAGGGAATTTGTACGCAATTCAATTGTTTCATGTGTATTTAAACTCGTACAAACAAATGACGCGCAGGAACTTATTGTTGGGTTATTCTTTAGAGATACCATAATTGATAAGTCCACTTTTGATTCAAAAAAGCTAATCGAATACTCTGACCGAATTTCATCAATACTCAAAACAGGAATGGATAACTTATGAACAAAATTCTAAATTTACTTCTACCAATTTTAAGATTAATTCTTAATCACGAAAAATTACAGAAGAAATCAAATAACTGGAACGACTCCGCTATCGCCTCGAAGAAAACTGAGACCTTACGATCTGAGATCCCAATTCCAGAAACCAGCGAGGAACCTAAATTTTTCCATCCAGTTCGGATTGTTTCTGAAAGAGTTACATCACCGTATGGATATCGAACTTTGAACATTGATGGGAAAGCAATCAGGCAGTTTCACATAGGAACTGATTTCGGAGGTTCTGGGCCGGTGTATGCTGTGGAAGATTCGATTGTTGTGAAGGCTTTGGCTGCCGACAAAAAGCATCCAGTTAGATTTGCAAAACGCGGGGGAACCTGGGTAGATCTTATCAAAGCAAATGAAATCCCATCCGATCGTGCATGGACTCCATATGTCATTTTGAAAGGAATTCATACAGGGAATGAATACAAATACAAACACGTAGATCCATCGGTTGAAGTAGGTGCAGAGATAACGGCTGGTACTGAAGTAGGTAGAAGTGGGAATTTTGGCTATTCAATTGGAGCTCATTTACACTTTGAAGTTTGGAAAAACTCAAAGACAGTAGATCCCGTTAATTTTTTAAAATCTTTGGAACTCGTAAAATGAATTCTGTCGAAGCAATTGCGGAAGGATATAGGATCTTGTGTTTGCACAAAAATCTTCCGCAAGAGGCTAAGGATCTCATGGAAACTTTGATTAGAACAAACTTCAAATTAGAAAAAGAAATTTTAGAACTCAAAAAAGGAAAAAACAATGGTTGAATTTTTATCTTCGGCAATCCCTCAAGCAGTCACATCGACAATCTACATCGGCGCAGTCATTATTGTATCTCAGGCTGTCTTTCGATTTATTCCGATCAAAGCAGTCCTCTTGCACAAGAAGCGAATGGTATTTATCATCGCAACTTTGATTGCGATTCCTCCAAATATTCTTTATTGGATTACAGCTCCAGAAAACTTCCAATACTGTGTTGATTTTTCATTCGTACAGGATCCTATCTGCACTGAACTACCAGGTTGGACTCTTTCTCTATATCAAAGTGCATTTTTATTTTTGAGTTATCTTCTTTCTCAATTTCTCTATGACAAACTCGCTAGAAAAATGTTTGAGAAAGTTGGTTTTGTCCCTAAACAAATCGATGAGGAAATCCAATGAAACTAATCGAACGATTGCGGCTTTTGATTCAAGCACATGTGCCTGGGCTTATTTTCTGTGTAATCGGGATTTTAGCTATTCTGCTTTTTAGGGAATCATTAAAAGACCTTTTTCATTCACCGCGGATCCCTGTCGTAATTCAAAACTCAGGTAAAAAGGCTAACTATGGACCCGATATCACTTTTTTAGATTGTCTAGGAATCCAACACTCTTGTATTTACGATAATATTCGTTCCGGAACAGAAAAGTATATCATTGAAAATTGCGAAGACGAAAACTTTTGCACTTTAGAAAGATCGAACAATATAAATAGGAAACGAAAATGAAACCATTTCTAATTTTATTATTCTTATTTTGTGCCTGCTCAACACAGCCGAAAAAAATAGAATACTCCCCTTCTTCACAGGTTGGATGCATGAATATTCAAGAAGTAAAAACAAGACTTGCCTGTATAGGCCGACTAGTTAAACAACTGGAAGGTATTCGTAATGCAGTGATCTCTGTAGAAGTAGAGAATTTGGAGAGGATAGATTCTGAATATATAAATACAAAGGAAACTTATTGCTTCACCTCCCAGGAGACCGGAGAAAAATATTTATGCTTCGAAACACAAGTCGCAAAATATGATCCAACAACACTTGGGAAAATTTATTCATTTGGAATAAAATTTGGATTTGGATTCATAGTTGGAATAGTTACAGGGATCGGAATATCAAATTAAACTTACCTAAGTCTCAAATGGGATTTAGCTCTTTCGGAGGATAGAACCCTTCTATCTCCGGAAGAGTTGCTGTAAAAAACCATGAAAAGATAATTACAGAATTGGTTTCCTTATCGACAGATATTTTTATCAATTCGCGGTCAATTCCATCATAAGTTCGGAATACCATACCTGCGACAGGTACCACTTTATTGAATTCACTTATTGTCATTTGGTAAATCCTGAAAACTTGCTTCTACTAAATATTGATAAACTAGACCGTTAGCGTTTGGATCTTTAAAGTGGAGCTGCATTTTGAGTCCAATAAGTGGCATACTCTGGTCAATGGAGGAATGCAATTTACCATCTTCAAGGGTTAGTCTCATTCTTTCGAATACCTTTTCCAATTGTAAATATACCTCTCGAGAACCTTCTATCCCAAGTAACGAATCCATTTCTTTTTTATTTTGCCACGTATTGTCCATCGATTACCTTCTGCATTCTATCAGCTATTTCGTTAAAACCCTTTTCGATCCAATAACTCACTCTATCCTCCGAACATAAGAGCTCATACTCGGAATGGCATTTCCAGCATTGGCAAACGATTAAGTTTTTATCACA